>CALVPX010000001.1 GCA_944354265.1 uncultured Clostridia bacterium
AGCCCAATACGAGGTCGTAGCCCTCTGCGGTACCGCCGGGGAATTTTTCGCCGTCGACAGAGCCGGAGAAGTTGATGTTTACGGTGTCGCCGTCGGCGCAGGGACGGTCGGTTACGTCGCAAGTCTTGGCCTCGCGGTCGAGAATTTTATTTACTTCCTTGGTCACGTCCTCTTCGGAGACGGTGTATTCGTATTTTTTGATGTCGAGACCCTTGTAGGCGCCGATCTTGACGTCGGGCTTGACGGGGACGACTGCGGTGAGGGTGACCTTTTCGTCAGACAGGTCGTCGACGGAGAGTTCGGGGTCGCCGACGGCAGTGAAGTTTGCCCTCTCCTTTTCAAGAATTTCGGGATAATGCTGTGAATAAAGTACGTTGAAAGCTTCGTCAAAGAATACAGCCTTGCCGTAATAATTTTCTACTACGTTTTTAGGCGCCTTGCCCTTTCTGAAACCGGGAACGGTATACTTTGCTCGCGTTCTTTTGAAGGCTTCGGCGATGGCTCCGTCCCACTCCTCCTTTGAAAAGTCGATGGTGATTTTTACGGTGCTCTTTTCGCCCGCCGTGGTTGTGTACTTCATTTTTATTCTCCTAAATAATGGTAAATTATATTTTCAACTTTAACATTTTAACACAAGTCAATAATTTTGAAAAGCGTTTTGACAAGCCTTTAATTAATTTACATTCATTTTTTTTTACGCTATAATAATGCAAAAACAATATTGAAGGAAATTTATTATGCCGCAGGACGCCTTTACATTGCGCCATGTAGCCGCAGAGCTTGAAAAATTGCTCGTCGGCGGGAAAATTTCAAAAATAAATATGCCGGAGAAAGACGAGCTGTCCTTAATAATATACACACGTTCGGGCTCGGTTAAACTTGAAATTTCAAGTTCGGCGAAAAATAACAGAATAAGCATTGCCGACGGCGAAAAACCCAACCCGCCCGTGGCGCCCAATTTTTGCATGCTGCTGAGAAAGCACCTGCAGAACGCGCAGATTACCGAGGTGATGCAGATTGGCTTTGAACGCATAATTGCGCTTGAATTTGACTGTTTTTCGGAGTTCAATCAGACGCACATGACCCTTTACTGCGAGATCATGGGAAAATATTCGAACATGGTGCTCGTTGAAAGGGGGATAATTTTGGGCGCGCTGAAGCAGACGACCTTGGAGGAGAACGCAAAGAGAGTGCTGTTTTCGGGCGCGAAGTACACCCTTCCCCCTCCGCAGGGCAAGGCCGACCCCACCGACAGGGATGCGCTTGAGGAGGCATTCGGGAATGGCGCGCACGACGAAAAATTCATATGCGCCAACGTTGAGGGAATAGCCTACTCCACCGCCGTTGAAATGTGCTCGCACTACGGCGGCGACGTGACTGCCGAACAGGTTTACGAATATGTCAACAGCGACGACATTGCCCCCTGCATAACCTTCAACGAAAACGGCGAGCCGGGCGACTTTAAAGTGCGCTCGGTTGAACGCAGTGCAAAGGCATACCCCGATTTGTTGTCCGCCCAACGCGACTACTACGACTTTGTTTACGTTAAAAAGACTTTCGAGGACACAAAGCGCAGGCTGACGGGCGCGCTGCACGCCGCCGTGAAGAAGGTTGAAAAGAGGCTTGCGCAGATAAATTCACGCCTGTTGGAGTGTGAGAGCGCCGAGGACATTAAGCTCAAGGGCGAGCTTATTACCGCCAACATATACCGCCTTGAACGCGGCATGACGAGCTTTGAGGCCGACGATTATTACAGCGAAGAGCCGAAGAAGATTAAAATTGAGCTTGACAGGCAGCTCACCCCTTCGCAGAATGCGCAGAAGTATTACAAAAAGTACGCCAAGATGAAGAGAACGGTGGAAATTTTGACCGTTCAGAGGGAGGAAACGGAGCGCAGGCTTGACTACTTGATGTCGATTGACGCCCACATATGCGCCGCCGAATGCACTGACGACCTGACTGAGATAAGCGACGAACTGATTGCCGACGGACTCATCAAGGCGCCCGCCGAAAAGGGCGCAAAGAGAAAGAAGGTTGACCGCGCCGCGCCGCTGAGGGAGTACGAAATTGACGGCTTCCGCGTGCTTGCAGGCAGGAACAACCTGCAGAACGACAGACTGCTCAAGAGCCTTGCCCCCGACGACATATGGCTGCACACGAACAGGTACCACTCCTCCCACGTCGGAATTGTCACCGAGGGACGAAAGGTGCCCGACGAGACGATTGCAAAGGCGGCGGCGATATGCGCATACTACTCCGAGGCACGGGGAAGGGACAAAGTGACGGTGGACTATGCGGTAAGAAAGTTCGTAAAAAAACCGCCCAAGGCAAATTCGGGATTTGTGACATATACCGACTACAGCAACATAATTGTTGCGCCCGACCCGCACAGGGAGTGCGCAAAAAACTGAACGGGCACCGCCCGCGCTTTTAAAAGAGCGCGGGCGGTATATTTTGCAAATTTTTTGCCAAAATGTATAGTGTGGAAGAACTGTGCAGACTGATTTGCAACAAAATATACTCCTCCACCCGCGAAGGCTACGGCATATTTTACGAGGATGAATTTTTGGATATTCTGCCCGAGGAAAACCGCACGCGGGAGACGCTTGAGGCCGCGCTTAAACAGCTTGTCAACGGCGGGTACATTGAGGTGAAATATGCAAAGGGAAACGCCTTTTGCATATTGGGGCTAAACAACTACGAGGAGCCGAAGGAGGTTTTGCCGCCCGTTGCCGTTGAGAGCGCCCCAAAGCCGCACAAAAAATTTTTGGCGTGGATATTTGCCGCGGCGTTTGCAGGAGGTGCGCTCGGGGGAATTGTTACGGGGTTGATATTCTATGCTGTCTAAATACGAGAGCGAAGTGATGAGCGCCGTTTACAGCCTGTGCGACGGAACCGACGGCTGCCTTGTGTCTGCAGCGGAGATACTTTCCGTTCTTCCCAAAAACAAGAAATTCAACGCCGACGGCGTGGACGAGGCTCTTTTAAATCTGCACACCGACGGGTATTTTGACCTGATATCTTCAAGCCGTGCGGGCGAGAGAATGTACGTTATAACCTTAAAGGAGAGCGGCATGAACTTCCGCCGAGCAAAAAAACAGCGGGCGCGGGACGTTATGTACAAAATTGCGCTTGCCTTTATTGGCGCCTTGGCCACCTTTATTTTCGGCCTCATACTCAAGGCCATCGCCGGCGGATAAAAGTGCAACGAACTTTGAACCTTCAGGGGTTTCGGCAGGAGGATCTTATTTGGTATCAAACTAAGCCAGATACGTTCGACTGCGCCCTCGGCTCCGCTCAGTATGACGCTCTTTTGTCATTTCGAGTATAGTCGAGAAATCTCGGAGTGAAACGACGGACAAAAGGGCGTATATTTTAACTTCGTTTGGGGGATTTCTCCGCTACGTTCGTCGGCTTCACCTCCTCTCTTCGGTCGAAATGACAGAAGGGGCGGCTTTGCTTTACGAGTGAAATGACAGAAAGGAATTATAGACGTCCTCCTCGAACTGTTCGAGGGAGTCCTTTATGTCGTCGTAAAGCCTGTCGCGGACATCTGCAATCTCATTGTCCTCGATGTCTGTTTCGTCGCAGTCGGGCATATTAATTTTATAAAGTTTACGATACAGCGAATTTGCAAGTTCGCTGTATTTTTTTGTCGTTTCGACGGGTTTGGGGCAGGATGTTATTACATATTCGCCCAATAGCACCATTTGAGACAGGGTACGGAGTTCTTCATTTGAAAGTTCGATTTTCATTTTTGTACCTCTTATTATTGCAATCAGAAATTTATTGTGTGCGGAGGCTTGCGCTCATCGCTTTTTACTATCTGTATTGTATCATTTTAAGTAGATGAAGTAAAGCCACCATTCCACTAATTGACTGTCTTATTTTGTCGTATCGTGACTACTTTTGTCTGATTTTGTAGAAAAGATTTATTTAACTTTATTTTAGCATATTATTTATCTCGGAACACAATGAACAAGTGGCAGGATTTTAAAAGTTCAGAGGAATTCAAAGCAAGAATAAATGAACTGTTATCAGATAAGCGCGGCACAAAGAAAAACATTGCCCATGAAATGGGTGTGGATTTTCGTTCGCTGAGCAATGCTTATAACTACGGCATTATACCGAGGCCGATGACGCTTGTAAAAATTGCCGACTATTTTAATGTTCCCATCGATTATCTTTTGGGGCGTACTGAGAGCGATTACTTTGTTAAAGGTAAAACAACTCATAATTTTTATGACCGATATTCCGCTTTGAGAGACGAACTTAAGGTTACAGATTATCAGATTGCCGCCTCTTTGCATTTTGACAGAACGCTCTGTTATAAATGGAAATCAAAGGGGCACACGCCAACACTTGAAGTCATTGACCTGCTATGCGAATACTTTGATGTGTCGGCAGACTATCTGCTTGGCAGGACGGATATTAGGTAAGGATTTCCTTAACAGGTAAGGAATTTAATGATTGTGATATAACAGCAGCCCGAAGCGCATGCTTCGGGCTGCGATTTTAACCTTAAAATAACCTTTTTTATACCTTAAATCAATAA
Source organism: uncultured Clostridia bacterium (assembly GCA_944354265.1). Classification (GTDB taxonomy): domain Bacteria; phylum Bacillota; class Clostridia; order Christensenellales; family Borkfalkiaceae; genus Coproplasma. Next base: position 4,556 of record CALVPX010000001.1, read on the forward strand.
TTGATTTGGCTTGCCTTTTGTTTGATGTAATGTTATAATGCCGCATATGAAGAGAAAGAACGGAAAAGAGACATTGCAGAAGGGGCTGATACGCAAGTTTATACCCTACTACCGCCCCCACCTTAAACTTTTTATAACCGACATTATATGTGCGGCGCTAATTTCGGCATTCAACCTGATATACCCGTACATTACAGGCGAGATAATAGACAACTACGTTCCCAACGGACTATTGAATTGGCTGCTTATTAGCGCCATTGCGCTGCTTGTATTCTATATTATAAAGGCGGGGCTCAATTACTTTTTGCAGTATTGGGGTCACGTTGTGGGCGTGCGCATACAGAAAACTTTGCGCAGCGAACTGTTTGACCACCTTGAGAAGATGCCCCTATCCTTCTTTGACGAGAACAAGACGGGCGTTATCATGAGCAGGCTGACAAACGATTTGTTTGAAATTTCGGAGTTGGCTCACCACGGCCCCGAGGACGTGCTGCTTTCGGTAGTCACCCTCATAGGCGCAATAGCCATTATGTTCACCTACGACGTATACCTTGCGCTCATTCTCCTTGCGTTGGTGCCGCTGATACTCATATACACCATACTCATGCGCAAGCGGTTTTTGACAGTATACGACGAGATGAGGGTTGTTCAGGGCGAGATAAACAGCGACGTTGAAAGCGCCGTTTCGGGCATAAGGGTGGCGAGGGCGTACACCGCCGAGGTGCACGAAAAGGTCAAATTTGAGCGCGGAAACGAGGCCTTTGCTAAGTGCAAGGGCAAGCAATACAAGGTTATGGGGCAGTACTACTCCTCAATGCGCTTTTTGCTCGACTTTATGAACTTTGCCGTGATACTCATAGGCGGCATATTCTTCTTCAACGGGCGCATTGAGCCGGGCGTATACTCGGCGTTCATAATGTACGTTACGGCGTTCAGCAACCCCATATGGACGCTGACCACCATTTATGAACAGATTCAGCAGGGACTGACGGGCTTCAACCGCTTCTGCGAGATCATGGACAAGCCCACCGAGCCCGAAAATGAGAACGCCGTGGACTGCGGCAGGCTGAAGGGCGACATTGTGTTTGACGACGTGAGCTTCAGCTACAAGAACGAGGAGCGCACGAACAGGGTAATTTCGCACTTCAACTGCAGCATTAAGGCGGGCAGAACGGTTGCGCTTGTGGGGCCTTCGGGCGGGGGAAAAACGACGCTTTGCCACCTCATTCCCCGCTTTTACGAGATTGACGAGGGCGCCATCTCAATTGACGGAACGGACATAAGGGACATGACGAGGCAGTCGCTGCGCGCAAACATAGGCATAGTGCAGCAGGATGTATTCCTGTTCAACGGCTCGATAAGGGAGAACATTGCCTACGGCGACTTCAACGCGGACGAAGAGCGCATAGTTGAAGCGGCAAAGAGGGCGAACATACACGACTACATTATGACCCTGCCCGACGGCTATGACACAAACGTGGGCGAAAGGGGCGTTAAACTTTCGGGCGGACAGAAACAGAGGATTTCGATTGCCCGCGCCTTTTTGAAGAATCCGCCCATACTCATTTTGGACGAGGCGACGAGCGCCCTCGACAACGCCACTGAAATGCTCATTCAGGAGTCCTTGAACGAGCTCTCCGAGGGCAGGACAACGATTGTTGTGGCGCACAGGCTTTCGACCGTGAAGAACGCCGACGAGATTATCGTTGTTACCCCTTCGGGCATAGCCGAGCGCGGCACGCACGAGGAGCTGATGGCCCTCGGCGGGATATATAAGGGGCTATACGACTATCAGTTTAAAAATTTATAAACTATTAACGCAAATCTTGCTTTGGGGGGTTGCGATTTACGTTTGAGTTTTTATTAAACTTTATGCAACTAAACAATCCCCCCTATGATCCCCCCTTTACACAAGGGGGGCAGGTATGGAAAGAGCGGCGCGGGCAAATATTGCCCGCGCCGCGTTTAATGTTATGAGTTGCGCGTCAGGCGCAACGTTATGATTGCCGCCGCCCTTAAATGGGCGGCGGCAAGTTGGGGTGATAATTTAAAGTAAAGGCGCGGCGATTTGGAAAATCGCCGCGCCGTATTTTATACTTTGTATGCGTTTTTTTATTAGTGCTTGTTGCAGAAGGCGAGCATTGCCTTGTGCATGGAGTAGAGGTCGGCCTTGGAGATGACCTCGTAAGGGGCGTGCATGGAGAGCACGGGGACGCCCATGTCGAGAGTGTCGATGCCGAGGTTGGCGATGAACATTGCCACCGTGCCGCCGCCGCCCGCGTCTATTTTGCCGAGTTCGCCAGTCTGATAGATGACGCCGTTGTCCTCCAACGCGTCGCGGACATAGCCGACCATCTCTGCAGAGGCGTCGTTTGTGGACGACTTGCCGCGGGCGCCGTGGTACTTGGTGACGGACGCGCCGCAAGAGATGTAGGAGACATTCCTCTTTTCGTAGACAGAGGCATATTCGGGGTCGAACGCCGCGCAGACGTCGGCCGAGATGCACTTGGAGTTATAGCGGACAAGGATGGGATCGGCGCCGAGGGAGCGGCTTAAGCTGTCGATGAGGTCCATGATGACGCGCGACTGCATGCCCGTTACACCCTCGCTGCCCGTCTCCTCCTTGTCGGCGAAGATGGCCATTATCGTGTCCCTGCCGTCGCTTTCGAAGAGGGCGGTCATTTCGGGATAGGCACAGACCTTGTCGTCGTGGCCGTATGCGGAGATGAGAGCGCGGTCGAAACCGACATCGCGGGGTCTGCCTGCGGGGACGAAGCAGAGTTCGGAGGTTTGGAAGTCAATTTCGGTGATGCCGTACTTGTCGTGGAGGAGCTTTAAGACAGCGGCCTTTATGCCCTCCTTATCCTCGCTGCCGTCAGGCATGGCGCCGACGATGGCGTTTAAGCTTTCGCCCGAGATTGCCTTGGCGAGCTTGAGTTCGTTCTGCTCCTGCGAAAGGTGGGGCAGAAGGTCGGTTATATAGAAGATGGGGTCGTTTTCGTCGTCGCCGACATTGACGGAGACGCGCTTGCCGCCGCGGAGGACGACAACGCCTTCGAGGGCGAGGGGGATTGTGGGCCACTGATACTTCTTTATGCCGCCGTAGTAGTGCGTTTTGAAGTAGGCGATGCCGCCGTCCTCATACAGGGGATTGGGCTTTAAGTCGAGGCGGGGACTGTCGACATGCGCAGCCATGATCTTGATGCCGTGCTTTGAGATGTCGTTGGTGCCCACCTTAATTATAAAGATGTTCTTGTCGCGGTTGACAAAGTAGAGCTTGTCGCCCGCCTTTACGCTGTCGCCGAACATGTAGGGCTTGTAGCCGCGTTGACGGCAGAGTTCTACCGCCGTGGCGCAGGCGCCGCGTTCGGTTTTGGAAGTGAAAAGGAACTGCTTGTAGCCTTCGGCATAGTCGAAGATGGCCTTGCGTTCATTTTCGTCGGCTTCCTTGAAATAATTTTTTCTTGTGTATTCGTAATCCATTATCAAACTCTCCTTGTATACTTTCCGATATGCTATTATATCTTAACCCAAGTTATTTGTCAATAGGGCAAAAGATGAGATATATGTGAAAATTTTTAGATAATTTGGTAGCGTTTTCTGTTTACTATTTTTTATTTTTAATATATAATTAAGCGTGTATGGCAAAGAGTAACCGGGCGGCAAAACGCATAGCGGCGGACGCACTGTTTGCGGCGCTGGCGCTTATAACATTTTTAATAGAAAACCTGTTCCCTCCCCTCTTCTTCCCCGGGGCGAAGATGGGGCTGGCAAACATATTTTCATTGGCGGCGCTCATACTCTACGGCCCCGTTGACGCCTTCGCCGTGGTAGCGGTGCGGACGATGCTCGGCTCGCTTTTTGCCGGCAACATATCCGCCCTGTTATACTCGTTTACGGGCGGCATAACCGCCATGGCGGTTTCTGCTATACTCTTGTACGCGCTATATCCCAAAATTTCAGTGATGGCGGTGAGCATAGTCGCCGCGGTGGCGCACAACATTGTGCAGAACCTTGTGTTTGTGGCCATTTCGAGCACGGCGCTCGTGTTTTCGTACATGCCCTACCTTGCGCTTATAGGCGTGCTTTCGGGCGCGATTGTGGGCGCGGCTGTCATGCTGATATTCAAAAAGGTGCCGCTCTCCGTATACGAAAGGGCCTTGGGACAAAAAAGCGTGCAAGATGGCAATACTAAGTAAGTAAAAATCCGCAAAAAAGCGGAAAATAATAAAATACAGCCGACGGCGCTATATGCGGCGGAGGCGAAACATATGGAGGTCAATTTTGAAAGCTGTAAAAGGCAAAAGGCTTTTCGGCGGAGTGCACATAAGAGATGAAAAACACCTTGTGTGCGAAAATGCCACCGAAGTGCCGCCCGAACCTTCGGAAGTTTACATTTCAATGCAGCAATCTGCCGGCAAGCCGGCCGTGCCATGCGTTGGCAAGGGACAGAAGGTAAAAGAAGGGCAACTGATAGCGACTGCCGACGGCGCGATTTCTTCCAACGTTTTTGCGAGCGTTGCGGGCGAAATTAAGGACATTACGCAGATGATGTCGCCTTCAGGCACGGAAGATACGGTGATTGTTATAACTTCCGACGGGAGCGGCGACAAGCAATATCTTACCCCCCTTGACGACCCGAGCGCGCAGGAGATAACAAAGCGCATTGAAGAGGCCGGCATTGTGGGCATGGGCGGAGCGGGCTTCCCCGCGGCGGTAAAGGACAGCCCGAAGAGCAAAGTGGACACGCTTATTTTAAACGGTGCGGAGTGCGAACCCTACCTTGCGTGCGACCACAGGCTGATGGTTGAACACACCGAGGAGATAGTGCGGGGCGCGAGGTACTTAAAGAAGGCACTTGGCGTGACCGACATAATAATCGGCATTGAAAAGAACAAGCCCGACTGCATTGCCGCGTTTGAAAAGTACGACGACGTAAAAGTTGTGTCCCTTGCAAGGCGCTACCCCATGGGAAGCGAAAAGCACATTATATATTCCTGCACGGGCAGAAAAGTTAAGGCAGGTCAGCTGCCCGCCGACGTGGGAGTTATTGTTCACAACGTGGGCACGGTCTATGCCGTATGTCAGGCCATTGAGCTTGGCAAGCCCCTGTATGAAAGGGAGATAACCATCTCCGGCAGGGCGGTAAAGCAGCCCAAAAACCTTTGGGTTAAGGTGGGCACGAGCGTTAAAGAGCTTGTGGAGTTCTGCGGCGGCGAGGCCGAAAATCCCAAAAAGGTAATTGACGGCGGCCCCATGACGGGCGTGGCCATGGCCAATTACGAGAGCTATATAACCAAGATGACGGGCGGAGTGCTGATGATGACGGCCAAAGAGGCCGACTGCCTTTCGCCCACACCCTGCCTCAACTGCGGCAAGTGCGCTGACGTGTGCCCCATGCACCTCATGCCCATGCAGACGGCGTTCTATTCATCTGCGGGCGACTTTGACGCCGCCGCAAAGTTAGGCGGAACGATGTACTGCATAGAGTGCGGCGCATGCGAATACGTTTGCCCTGCGAAGAGGCCGCTCATTCAGGCGATAAGAAAGACCAAAGCCGCCGTGCGCGCCAAGAAAAACTGAGGAGGTGAAAGAAAATGGATAACACGATAGTAATTTCCACCCCTCCCCACGTTAAATCGCGCAGGACGACGAGGGGCATAATGCTGGACGTGATAATAGCGCTCCTCCCCGCCACCGTTGCAGGCATAGTCTTCTTCGGCTGGCAGGCCGCAGTGCTTATAATCACCTCCGTTTTAACCGCCGTAATAGCAGAGTTTGTATATTACTTTATTTATAACGGCGGATTCAAGAGCAAGTGCGCAAACGCAAAGGCGGTGTGCGCAAACTGGCTCAAGCAGTTTGACTACACTTCGATAGTGACAGGCCTGATACTCGCGCTCATTGTGCCCTCCACGGCGCATTGGTACGAGATACTCATAGGCTCAGCGCTGGCGATAATAATTGTAAAGATGCTCTTCGGCGGCACGGGCAAAAACCTTGTAAATCCCGCCGCTGCAGGCAGAGTTATAATGTTTTTGAGCTTCAGCCTGACGACCTATGTTGCCGCAAACTTTGATCCCATAAGCCTCGACAGCGAGCTGTTCACGGGCGCCACCAACCTTTCGGGTTGGCTTTTGGGCGGCGAAGGCGCTTCGGGACACATGGAGTGGATAGATTTGTTCCTCGGCACCGGCCTTGCAGGCTGCATTGGCGAGACCTGCAAGCTTGCGCTCATCATCGGCTACCTCTACCTCGTGATAAGAAAGGTTATCAAGTGGTGGCAGCCCGTCCTCTATGTGGCGCTTTCAGCATTCCTTTCGGTGTGCATGGCGGCCACGGTTGAGGGAGCGACATTTGACATCTCTCTCTTTGTGGACTATGCGCTGTCCGGCGGCCTTATGTTCGGCGCGATATTCATGGCCACGGACTACGTCACCTCGCCCAAGGGCATATATGGACAGATAGTTTACTACGTTGCCCTTGCCGTGCTGACCTCGCTTCTGAGATTCTACACAAAGATAGAAGTAGTTTCTTTCGTGATAATGATAATGAACCTCATTGTTCCACTTATCGACACATATATCGTGCGCAGACCCTTCGGCTATGTTAAGCCCAAAAAAGCTGAAAAGGAGGGCAAATAAATGACTGCAAAACAGTTTTTTAAGAGCACGGCCTTCAAGTGCATTGCCGTTCTCCTTTCGATAGTTCTCATATGCGGCATACTGCTGACGATATGCAACTCGCTGTTCTACGTCTCCGCCGAGGAGCGCACCGCAAGGGCTGTGGCCAAAGTATTCCCCGGGGAAGAAGTCACCTTTGAGGAGGACAGCGTAAATACAAGATATGCCGACACCAACAACTATACGGTAGAGCAGGCCTTCACCATGACCGGCACGCGCGAAGGGCAGTACCTGTTGAGCATAATCGGCAAGAACGGCTACAACAGCGGCACAGTTACCTGTTGGATACTCGTTGACGCGGTGAGCGGCACGGCCGCCGACCCCGGTTCCTTTAACGGCATAAGCAAAGTTGTTATAACGGGTAACGAAAAACAGTCCTTCATAAACAATATAGGCGATTCGGACATTCAGGCGGTCATCGACCGTCAGGACGAGGACGGATTCAGCGCGTACAGCAGTTCGGGAATAACGACGGGCGCGACATTCTCGCTCGGAGCTATAACCAACGCAATGAACGGCGCAAAGACATACACCGAAAGCGTTTACTGCGGACTTGTCAATCCCTACGAGGAATGGATCGCGAGCGCTAACATCACCTCCGCCACCACCTATACCGTTGAAGACGGCGTTGTTACCTACAACATCGTGACGGCGGCAAATTCGCCTGCGGCATCGTTCACGATAGAGATAGTTGTAGGCACCGACAAGACCATAACCTCGTACACCATTCTTGTTGACGGTACGCAGAACTGGTCCTCCGACGCCATTTACGATTCGTTTGTAGGCAAGGACGCTGCGTTCTTTGCGGGCGTCATAGGCGAAAACGGAGAGATAAGAGATAACTCCAACTTCGGTTCAAACGGCATTTCGACCGGCGCAACCTTCTCCAACTATCTGTGCCTGAGTGCCGCCCTGTTTGCCACGGCAAACTATGACACGGCTGTAGCCGAAGGAGGCAATGCGTGATGAACAAGTATAAAAAGATAACCTTAGACGGTATTATTTTCAACAACCCCACATTCATGCTGGTACTCGGCACCTGCCCCACCTTGGGACTCATTTCCAACGCGCTCTCCGCGCTTGAGATGGGACTGACGGTAATTGTAGTTCTTACCCTGAGCAACATGATAATTTCGGCGCTGAGAAACCTCATACCCAACGAAGTGCGCATACCCTGCTACATTGTGGTCATTGCAACTTTGGTGACTCTGATAAGAATGGTGCTTGACAAGTTCCTCCCCGACGTGTATGAAGCGCTCGGCAATCTTTTGGCACTCATAGTCGTCAACTGTATAATACTCGGCAGGGCGGAGGCGTTTGCAAACAAGCACACCGTTGCAGAGAGCGCCGTCGACGGCGTTGCCACGGGCATAGGCTTCACAATGGCGCTGACCGTGATGGGCATCATATGCGAATTTTTGGGCAAGGGCAGCCTTTTCGGACTGCAGATAATGGACTTCAGCATAGGGCTGTTCTCCACCCCCGCCGGAGCGTTCATAATATTCGGACTTTCGATATGCGCATTTACGGCGATAATAGACAACTTCCAAAGGGCTAAGCGAGTTAAGGCCAACAAGCTTGCGCGCGAAAACCTTTTGGGTGCGGATGAAGCGGGCAACCAAACGGTTGAGGAGGTAAAAGCATAATGGCTACATTTATTGCAATGGTGCTTTCGGCAGTGCTGACAAATAACTTTATTACCGTGCAGACGCTGGGCATATGCCCCTTCCTTGGCGTCTCCAAAAAGACCTCCTCCGCCCTCGGCATGGGCGTTGCCGTAACAATAGTTATGGCCCTTGCCGCCGCCGTGACGTGGCCTATTTACGAGTACGTCATGGTGCCGCTCGGATTTGAATTTTTGGAGATTATCGTATTCATCTTTATCATAGCTTCGCTCGTGCAGATGCTTGAGATGATAATAAGAAAGCTTTCCCCCTCCCTCTACAATGCGATGGGCGTATACCTGCCCCTGATCACCACCAACTGCGCAGTACTCGGCGTGTGCGAACTTGTGATAGACGAGAGCGCCATGGCCGGCCTGTTGGGCGGAGCGGCCGTAAACTTTGGATGGGCTGTTTTGTACTCGCTGTTCTCAGGCATCGGCTTTACGCTGATAATGGTCATAATGAGCGGCATGAGGGAAAAGCTCAACCACGTTAAAATAGCTAAATACATGAACGGCTTCCCCATTTCGATGGTGACTGCCGCGCTGATATGCATGGCGTTCATGGTATTTACCTATATTGCTTAAGGAGGCTTGAAAAGAGATGAATAATTTATTGGCCTCGCTCGGTCAGATTACGGCCGACACATGGAGAACGGTTGGCATTGTTGCGGGAATACTTTTCGGCATAGCGCTTGTGATAGTCATTGCCATACTCGTTGTCGGCAAGGTATTCAAAGTAAACATGGACGAAAAGGTCACCAAGATACTTGAAAATCTTGCGGGGGCAAACTGTGGCGGATGCGGCTGCAGCGGCTGCGCAGGGTTTGCGGCAAAGCTTGCCGACGGCAGCGGCGACCTTTCGGCCTGCCACGTCACTTCGCCCGAAAAGAAGGCTGAAATTGCAAAGATTTTGGGCGTTGAACTAAAGGATGAGCAGCCTCAGGTTGCCATTGTGAAGTGCAACGGCGGCGCGGCAAATGCCTTAGACGCGTTTGAGTATAACGGAAATATGAGCTGTGCTTCGTGCGCCTCACTTCTCGGCGGCAACAAGGTGTGCAAGTACGCCTGCCTCGGCTGCGGCGACTGCAAGAACGTATGCCCCGAGGGCGCTATAGACGTTGAGGGCAAGCTTGCCAAGGTTGACCCCGACAAGTGCATAAACTGCGGAGCGTGCATTTTAGCCTGCCCCAAGCACATAATCGAGCGCATACCCGCAAAGGCTCCCGTATACGTTGCCTGCTCTTCGCACTGCAGGGCAAAGGAAGTTATGGACGCCTGCAAGGTGGGCTGCATAGGTTGCGGAGCGTGCGCACGCAAGTGCCCGCACGGCGCAATTACCATGGTAGACAACCTGCCCGTATTCGACTACGACAAGTGCACGGGCTGCAAGACGTGCGTTGCCGTCTGCCCGAGACATATAATACTTGAAAGATAAAAAGATATAAAAAAGCAGGCCGAAAGCTAAAAGCTTTCGGCCTGCTTTTTATTGCGGGCGCGCCGCAGGCGCGCCCCATTATTGAATTTCAGTGCCGCTGACGTAGCCCGAGGTGATTATCATGCGGTGGGTGGAACAGATTATCGGCAGGGAGGAATCGTTTGTTATCGCCGCGGTATGGACGCAGTCGAGCGCGGGGCAATTGGCCGACGTGACGCTGACGGAGTGATTTGTTTTATCGATATACACGGTGTTGTACTCCCCTTCCTCCCCCGTAAACGTCAGCGTGAGGCTTTGACCGTCCTCGGAATTTACGGTTATATGCGCGCCGTCGAGCAGGGAGAAAGAGTCGGTGACAAAATTATAGGAGAACACCGTGCGCTGCTCCTCCGAAAAGCCATAAGTTATTGTTACGGATGTCAGCGGCGACGACGGGCGGGTAAAGACGAACGCGATAAACAGCGCGACGATGAGAACGATGAGCGCCGCGTAAATTATTAAATCCCATATTTTAAAGCCTTTATCGGCCCGTACCTGTTTTACCTTTTTTAAAGACATGTTTTACCGTCAGTTGAGGATTATATTGCTGTCGCCGTCTATGGTGTTGCCGAGGGCATATGCCGTGTTGTATTCGAGATTTGCAACGTTGGTGACGATGTGTTCGCAAGGGCCGCTTGTGCCGCGAACTATCATTGCAATCTGATAATCTTTGAGGTTGGCATTTATAAATTCCACCGCCTTCTCTTCACCCATGACGAGGAGCGCCGTTGTGAGCGCATCGTCGCGGGCGGCCGTTCCTCCTACGAGCGTACAGGCGGCTATGCCTATCGTCTTGGGTCTGCCGGTGAAGGGATCGATTATGTGGCAATAGGTCGTTCCGTTTAGAGTATATGCCTTTTCGTAATCGCCGCTTGTGGAGAGGCCTGCCGACTTGACATTGAACCTTGCGTAGGTTGCAAAGATATTATCGGGGTTTGTAAGGCTCATGGCCCATGTGTTGTCAGCCGTGCCCGCCGACTGCTTTACATAGTAGCTTGACGAGCCGAAATTGAAATAGCCGTATTCAAAGCCGTATTGAGTCATGAGGTCGTTGACGACGTCGGCAGCGTATCCTTTGCCTATTCCGCCGAGGTCGAGCGCCATTGAGTAAGTATCACCGTACAGTCCCTCTACCGTATAGTCGGGTTTGCGGGCATAATAGGCGCCGTCCTTTTCGTATACTTCAAGCTCATCCATATGCGAGGCGAGCTCCTTAAAAATTTCAACATAGTGCTCGTCAGGTTCGGAGCGAGCCGTAACGTACATTCCGTCCTCGTCCTCACCTACTCTGTCATAGGGGGTACGGGTGGAAATATCGGCCTCGAACGTGTAATTGGCGAAACGGGGCGTAAAGCCGAACAGGTCTACCGAATAATAGACGGCGGGGTTGTAATAGCCCTGAGTGTATTCGTACATGTATATGGCGTCCTTGAGGACGGTGTACGCCATATAATCGATTTGCACCTCTGCGCCCGCCTCAGCCTGATTGAAGCGGGAAATTGACGAGGTTGAAACGGAGGTTGAAAGGCTGTTTTCGAGGTCGTTTAAAAAATCTTCGACTGCATTGCCGAGTTCGGTGAGTTTTTGAACGTTTTCGCTGTCGTTAAAATCGGCCGAGACGACCAATCTTGCGGCCGTGCCTAACTTGTCATAGTACCTCTCCTGCGAGGTGTAAGAGGACAAATCGCCGTCGTTTTGGGCGCATGAGGCCGCAAATGTAAGCGAAAGGGCGCCCGCAAGCAGTATTGATGTCAGCAACTTTTTATTCATAGTCATATTATATATTGGCGTTTTACATAAATCAAGCCCGCCGCGCGGCGGGCTTGATTTTTTTACGAAAATTTTATTATTGTGCGATTTTTTGAAGTGCGTTCTGCACGGCAAGGAGAAGTCTGCCCGAGCCCTGCGTTGCGCCCGTTATCATGAGTGATGAATCGGAAACAGAACCGGGAACACCTGTATCATCTGTAACTACTGTCGCGGAGAGAATTTCGGCCACGGTCTTGCCGCTGTAGGAATTGAGCAGACCTTCGAGGCCGTTGATCCAAATGTCCTTATCAGCCCAGCTGTCGGTTACTTCGACATAGTCACTATCTGCCACTTCTACTGAGACAACAACATCGTCCCTGACAACGACATTGACTTTTATGCCGTAATTTGTACCCCATGCCGTGTAGCCATACTCACCCTCGTAGACGGAATAGCCCGCATTGGTGAGGGCATTTTGCACAGCGAGCAGAAGTCTGCCCGAGCCCTGTGTTGCGCCCGATATCATGAGCGATGAATCGGAGACGCTTTCAGGCTGACCGCCTTCCGCTGTGACGACGGTTGCTGAGAGAATTTCAGATACAGTTCTGCCCTCGTATGCGGCAAGCAAACTGTCGAGGCCGTCGAGCCATATGTTTTTATTGTCCCAACTGTCGGTCACTTCGGTATAGTCGCTGTCGGCTACGCTGACAGTGACAACTATGCCGTCCTTTACGACTACATTTACGGCTATGCCGTAATACGAGCCGGGAACCCAAGCGTTTTCATACTTGTATTCACCGCTTAAAACTTCGTAGCCGCCATTATTCAATGCATTCTGCACGGCGAGCAGAAGCCTGCCCGAGCCCTGTGTTGCACCCGAGATCATGAGCGTTTCATCCGAAACTGCAGAGGGCTGACCATTGGATTCTGTTGTGACGTTTACAGAAAGTATATCGCCGACGCTCCTGCCCTCGTATGCGGCAAGCAAACCGTCGAGGCCGTCGAGCCATATGTTTTTATTGTCCCAACTGTCGGTCACCTCGGTGTAGTCGCTGTCGGCTACGCTGACTGTGACAACCATGCCGTCCTTTACAACTACATTTACGGCTATGCCGTAATACGAACCGGGAACCCAAGCATTTTCGTACTTGTATTCGCCGCTGTAAACTGCATATCCGCCATTATTCAATGCGTTCTGTACAGCAAGGAGAAGCCTGCCTGAGCCCTGTGTTGCGCCCGAGATCATGAGCGTTTCATCTGAAACTGCAGAGGGCTGACCATTGGATTCTGTTGTGACGTTTACAGAAAGTATATCGCCGACGCTCCTGCCCTCGTATGCGGCAAGTAAACCGTCGAGACCGTCGAGCCAAATGTTTTTATTCTCCCAACTGTCGGTCACTTCGGTGTAGTCGCTGTCAAGAACGGTTACGTTTTCAACAACGCCGTCGTTTACGGTAACTGAAACTTTGATGCCGTAATATGTACCGGGAACCCAAGCATTTTCATACTTGTATTCGCCTTCGTAGGTTTCGCCTCCGCCGACTGAATTGTCGGCATTGGCGAGGGCAAACAGACCTGCGTATATGCAGAGCTCGTTGGAACGGGTTGCGCCGGTGTGGAGGTCGTCGCTTTCGAGGAACTCTTCAAGCGAGGCCTGAGTTTGGCCGACCATATTCTTAGCGATTGCAGCCATCTGCTCACTGTAAGGACCGTTTTGATTTGAACCGACGGAGCCGTTTGTATCGATATTGTATTCGGTAATTTCGCCGTTGGCGACGGTTATGGAAATTTCAAAGGAGCCTGCGGGGCTGTTTGAAGTTGTGACTATGCTGTAATCTACGCTGCCGTCGGAATTTACCGTATACGTTGTGGAGGGGTCTATATATTGGTTGTATTTCCAATCTTCGTAAGGATTGGAGGGTTCTTCAGGCTCTTCGGGAGTCTGCGATCCGCCATTGCCCGTGCCTGCGGTGGCGAGGGCGTTCTGAACGGCGAGGAGCAGTCTGCCCGAGCTTTGGGTTGCGCCTGTTATCACGAGATCTTCATCTGATACAGAGGAAGGTTCGCCGCTTTCAGAAGTTTCTACCGTCATGCTGAGGACTTCACCGACGGACAGACCTGCATATTTGCCGAGAAGGCCGGCTTCGTTATTGAGATAATTCTGTCTGCTCTCTTCAGTCCAACCATAATCAGGATTGGCGGGTGAGAGCTGCGTATAATCGCTGTCGACAATGGAGACCGACTGAATTATGCTGCCCTTTACTGTGACGGAGACCTTTACGCCGTAATAAGAGCCTGCGGCGTAGGGATTTTCATACCTATATTCGCCCGTGTAGACCTTGGTGGTATCTTCGCCGAGGGGGTCGAGGGCGTTCTGTATTGCAAGCAGAAGTCTGCCCGAGCCCTGCGTTGCGCCCGTGATTATATAGCTTGAATCGGACACGCTGTCGGGCTGACCTGTCGACGAGACGGTGACGACCTGTTCAAGAATTTCACGCTTTGTTCTGCCGACATAGGAGTCGAGCAGGCCGTCGAGACCGTTGTTCCAAGTGGAAGCGCCGTCCCAACCGGAAGAAACTTCGGTATAGTCGCTGTTCAAAACGGCAACCTTCTGCACGACGTTGCCCTTCATGACAAGTCTTACGCGTATGCCGTAGTGGGGAGCAGAGCTGTCCCATGCGTTGGGATAGTGATATTCGCCTTCGAATATGCTGTAGCCGAAGTTGCAGAGGGCGTCCTGAACGGCCAAAAGAAGCCTGCCCGAGCTTTGGGTTGCGCCCGTGATAAGGGGAGCGTCGCCGGGAACGGAAGTGGGTTCGCCGTTGGCGGCAGTGCCTACCTCCATTGCCAAAACGTCGGCGACATACAGGCCGCGGTAGCTGTCGAGAAGGGCTTGCTCGTTATCGATATAATTCTGTCTGTTTTCGTCAGTCCAACCATAATCGGGTCTGGCTTCGGAGAGCTGAGTATAATCGCTGTCGACAATGGTGACTTGGCGGATGCGGTCGCCCTTTTCATCCGTCTGCACCTCGACATTTACTTTGACGCCGTAATCTACGCCGTAATTGGTGTAGTGATAGACGCCTTCGGCGGTGTCCGTAGTCCATGCGCAGCCGGAGAGCGCAAAGCCGCCGGCACACATTGCGCCTGCAAGGCAGCCGCACGCGAGAACTTTTAACAACTTAGACTTTTTCATTTATATAATTACCTCTGATGAGAACATTAAAAACCTATGATTTTTAACCGATATAATTATAGCAGTTAGCTTTTGCGCTGTCAATTATTATTGACGGAAATTGCATAAATTAAAAATAAAGAGCCGCCCATGCCGCAAATTTTTTGTGGCATGGGCGTCGTGTAAATTGGGGTCGTATAAGCAATTATTATTCCGTTCTGAGCGCGACGACGGGATCCTTTTTTGCCGCCGCAGCTGCGGGGATGAGTCCTGAGATGAGCGTGAGGCAGACCGAAAGGGCCACCATTATGAGCGCCTGCCACCAAGGCAGCGCAGCAATGCCCCATATGCCCGCGACAAAGAGCACTATTATGTTGACAATGAAGGACAGAATGTAGGTTATGAGGATGCCCACAAGGCCGGCAACTAAACCTATTATGAAAGTTTCGGCGTTGAACAGGCGCTTGATGTCCTTCTTTCTTGCGCCGACGGCGCGGAGAATGCCTATTTCCTTTATGCGCTCGACGACGGAGACGTAGGTGATTATGCCTATCATTACCGTTGATACGACGAGGGAAAGCGCCGTAAAGGCGATTAGCGCGATGGTTATCATATCTATCATGGTGTTGACCATGTTGATGATGAGGCCCACGGTGTCGGTATAAGTTATCTTATCCGCCACGCCGAGCGTGGTCGTGTTGCTTACGCCGTCGGAGTCAGTCCAAGTGTATTCGACCGAGCTTTCGCACATGTTGTTCCACTCGTCGAGGTAGTCGGTGATGGCCGTCTTGCTGTCGAAATCTACGGGATAGATATAGAGCGAAGTGGGGATTTCAGCCCCGCCGAGAAGCTCTGCCTCGACGTGGAGCATGGCGTTGTCCTCGCCGCCTCCACCGCTGCCCGTGAGTCCCGACAGCAGCATATCCATTATGCTGCCCGAATCGTAAATTGCGCTGCTTGCAGTGCCTGTGTTTGCCTCGTAGTCGATGGCATCTATCACGCCGTCGCCGTTTACGTCGGAGAAGTTGACGTAATTGATGTAGTAAGGCAGCACATTCAGATAGCCCTGTTCGGAATTGTTGATATATTGCACAATTTCGCTGTTAAGGGCGCTTTGACGGGCGTAGTCGGTGAGGGCGCGGGTGTGGTAGAATCCCGTTTCAAGACAGCCGTATGAGATCTCCTCCTTCTTCTGAAGAATGAGTTTTACAGATAAGTCCACGGCGCTGTCGGACGAGGTATCTATGTCGGGCAGGGGCATGGTGACCGTTGAGCCGTTTATCTCGGTCTGCACGAAGTTACCCTGCGTGTACGGCTTATAGATGAACGTGCCGCCGACATTGTAATAGATATCGTCGTTGGCGTACCATGTGAAGGTCTTTGAATCGGGGCCGATGAACTTGGAGTAATCGAAGCCCTCGTCGCCGTTGAGGCCGCTGCCGACGAGGCCGACGCTTTCGTCGTACATGTCGCTGTCGACGGCTTCAAACGCGTAGTTCAAAAATTCCTTTTGGGTGAGGTAGCCGAACTGCCCCATCATGAGGTCGGAGATGGTGTCCTGACTTGTGACCATGACGAGGGTGCTCTTATCCGAGAAGATGGACTCAAGCTGCTCTTCTGTCAGAAGGGAGGCGTCGGTTATTATGTCGTTGCCGTCATACGCGGCGACTATGTCGTACTGACTTAAGATGTACTGATAGTTGTCGGGCAGTTCGTCGAAGGTGGCGACGGTTGAGATGGTGCCTGCGAAGTCGGCATACTCCTCCTGCTCGCTCAAAATCTGCGTGTACATGCCGCGGATAGCTGTGACCGAGGTCACGCCGTCGGCGGCGGTGTCTGCATTGGCGTCCACCCTGAAGTCGGTATATATGTTGTTGGCTACGTCCATGCCGTAGTCGTACTGTATTACGTTGTAATATTCACGGGGAATTGCGTCGACATAGGAGAGGTACATTTCGCCGATGTTGTTGGTGGTGCTGAAGCCCTGCGCAAAGGTGCCGAGGGTTTCCATGAGCGAATTTATATAGACCTTGTCGTCGAGGCGGGTGATGTCGACGTCCACCTGCGAGGCGGATGAGAGGGACATCAGCGAGGTGTAGTCTATTGCCGTTTCGGTAATGGACACGGGATTGCCGGACAGCATGTCGTTCTGCATGTCGTTGATGTATGCCTGCACGCCCGAGGAGATGGCGAGCACCATGGAGACGCCTATTATGCCTATAGAGCCCGCGACGGACACCATTGCGGTGCGCTTGCGCTTTGACAGCAGGTTTTTGAGGGAGAGCGAGAACGCCATGGAGAAGGGCATTGAAGAGAGCTTTTTGCTGCCCTTCTTTTTCTTGAGCTCCTCCTGCTCCTCCTTTGTGAGTTCCGGCTTGGGCGCGAACGTTTGGGTGCAGGGCATGCTGTCGCCTATTACCACGCCATCTAAAAGGTTGATGATGCGGGTGGAATAGCGGCGGGCGAGGTCGGGATTGTGGGTGACCATTATTACAAGGCGGTCGCGGGCGACCTCCTTTAAAAGCTCCATTATCTGCACGCTCGTCTTGGAGTCGAGGGCGCCCGTGGGCTCGTCGGCAAGCACTATTTCGGGGTCGTTGATGAGGGCGCGGGCTATTGCCACCCTCTGCGCCTGACCGCCCGAGAGCTGATTGGGCAGGTTGTGCATTCTGTCCTTGAGGCCGACTTTTTCGAGGGCCTCCTCCGCCCTCTTTCTGCGTTCGCGCTTGGAGACGCCCGCTATCATGAGGGCGAGTTCAACGTTCTGCAGCACCGTCTGATGGGGAATGAGGTGGTAGCTTTGGAAGATGAAACCTATGGAGTGGTTGCGGTAGGTGTCCCAATCCCTGTCGTTGTACTCCTTGGTGCTCTTGCCGTCGATTATAAGGTCGCCCGACGTGTAATGGTCGAGGCCGCCGATGATGTTTAAGAGCGTTGTCTTGCCGCAGCCCGAGGGGCCTAAAATGGAGACAAATTCGCTCTTGCGGAACTTTAAAGAAACTCCCTTTAAGGCGTGTACGGCGCCGCCGGCGACTTCATAATCCTTTTTGATGTTTACTAATTCAAGCATAGTTGCGCCTCTTTGATTTTACCGGGCGCTGACCCGACAAAATCAACTTTATGTCGTTTTACTCTATAATAATATCACCGCGCCGATAAAAATGTCAATTAACGGCGCGGTGATAGAAGTTGAATTCACATGATTTTCAACAATTCAACCCTTAATATCCTTATTGTCATCTTGCTTTTTGGAGTCTTCGGCGTAGTCGTTCAAACTGTCCTCGAGGCTCCTGTCAGAACGGAAGGGGAAAAAGAAGCTTGATTTTTTGATTTTTTTGCTCTGCTCCTCCACCTTTGTACGCAGTTCGTCGATGTGGGATTTTGCACGCAGCTCGTCGATGCGCGACTTTGCTCGGAGGTCGTCGAGGCGGGTCTTTATGCTGACCTTTAATTTTTCATAGGCGACGACGATGCCGTGCTCCTTGGCAAAAGCGCGTATGCGAACCGAAAGATTGATGGCATTGGCGAGGTCGACAAAGAACACGCCGAAAAATATTCCCACGACGAATGAGAAGGCAATGTTGGAGACGAACCACTCCACCCACTTAATTACAAACGGGTCGATGGCAAAGTAGTACACCGCGCCGGCAACCGTCCATATGAGCGAAAAGAGGGGACATATTATGCCCTGAATGTTGCCCCAACGGTTTGAATAGTCCCACAGCTTTATCTTCATTCCCTTGATAAAGATGAGGCCGCCGATATACTCGATAATGGTCATGGCGGCGCCCATGACGAGTATTGTGACCACCGCGTCGCCCCAATAGCTGCCCGTGTCTATGGGGATTGAGCAGATGGCGTACAGGCCGACGAGGCCGAAGCCGTATATTGGCAGATACGGCCCCGTTAAAAAGCCGGGATTTATCCACTTCTTTGCCGAAACGAAGCGGCGGAAGAAAACTTCTATTACCCAACCGAGGCAGCTGCCCACGAAAAACAGAAAACAGAGCGATAAAGAGACTGTCATTTTACTTAATCATTGCGGCGGCAAGGCGCTTTGAGCAGCGGTCTGCCCCGAGAATACCCATTATGGTGCAGAGGTCGGGCGAGTTGGGCATGCCCGTTACGGCTATGCGCAAAATTTCGGCGACGTCTGCCACGCTGCCCTTGTAATTTTGGGGATTGGCCTTATAGTCGCTCATTTCGGCGGCGAAACCGTTCTTGGCAGCCACCTCCTTTACCTTGGCAAACCATGCGGAATTGTCGTCGGCGGGGTCATATATGGCCGCAAATTGCGAAAGGACGCTGTTGACGGTCTGACCGTCGAAGCGGTAAGCATATTGAGGTGAGAAGGTGTCGTCAAAGAAATAGTCTATCATGCGGACGGCCTGAGAGGCGCGCTCGATATCCTTGCGGCGCTTTTTGCCGCCTATTCCCATTACGAGGTTGAGAATGGCGATTATATAAGCTCTGTCGGCAAAGTGGTCTTTGTCGGCCTGAGTGCCGAACTCCTGCACCCACGAGTTGAGGAAGTCGTACATTTGCTCGGGAGAGAGCTTTGAGAGCTCAGTCTTGGAGATGTCGTTGAGCTTATCGAGGTCGAACAGGGCGCCGCTCTTGCCCATCTTTTCGATGGTGAATTTGAACTGTGTGTAGTCGGCGGCGGGGTTTTTGCGCTCCCACTCCTCAAAGTTGGAGTTTAAGATGGTCATTAAATATTTTACGACCGCGACGGGGTAATAGCCGTCTTTGCGGTAATAGTCGAGGGATAGTTCGGGGTCTTTGCGCTTGGACAGCTTGCGCTTGGTGCCGCCGTCGACCTTCATTAAAGAGCATGTGTGTCCGTATGCGGGCATGGGGAAGCCGAGCACTTTGAAGAGCTCGATGTGCACGGGCAGGCTTGACAGCCATTCCTCGCCGCGTATGACGAGGGTAGTGCGCATGAAGTGGTCGTCGATGGCGTGCGCAAAGTGATATGTGGGGATGCCGTCCGACTTTAAGATGACTACGTCCTGATCGTTTTCGGTGACGGTTATGTCGCCCTTTATGCGGTCGTGGAAGGTCAGCTTGTTGGAGGTGTCGCCCTGCGATTTGAGCCTTATGACGAAGGGCTTGCCGGCGCCTAAGTTGGCGTATATTTGCTCCTCGGTGAGGTTGCGGCACTTGGCATACTTGCCGTAGTAGCCCGTGATGAGCTTTTGGGCGGTCTGCTCCTCCCTGACGGCGTTAAGCTCGTCCTCCGTGCAGAAGCAGGGATATGCGAGGCCGCGCTCAATCAGGCTTTTTGCAAAGGCGCGGTAGATTGAGGCGCGCTGACGCTGATAATAGGGGCCGTAATTATTTAAGGGGGAGTCTATTTCGGCGCCCTCATCGAAGTTGACGTTGAAATACTTTAAAGAGCGGATTACCGACTCCACGGCTCCCTCCACCTTGCGCTTTTCGTCGGTGTCCTCGATGCGCAGATAGAATATGCCGCCCGTGGTGTGGGCGATGCGCTCATCGGCGAGGGCGGAATAGAGGTTGCCGAGGTGTATAAAGCCCGTGGGCGAGGGCGCGAGGCGGGTTACCTCGGCGCCGCGGGGGAGGTTGCGGGGGGGATAAATTTCCTCGTAACGCTCGAGGGGAAGGAGGTCGGTGTCGGGAATGAGGGTGTTTGCCAATTTAACTAAGTCCATTATTGCTCACCTTGATGTTTATTTTTGAGTTTTATAAGCCTTTTTAAGGCCGCTTTGCCCTTTAAGGGGTGAATTATCTGAAATACAGCCGAAATTACGGATATGCCGACAGCCATGCCGAGCAAGGACAGGCCTGCGCGTTCGCCCCACACGGCCGCCGCGGCCACGTCGGCATTGACGAGATAGTTGACAGTGTAATAGAGCGAACCGCCGGGGACGAGGACAATTATTGCGGGGACGAGGAAGATGGTTGAAGGCGCTTTGAACAGCCTTGCAAGAATTTCCGCGACAAATGCGGCGAGAAGGGTCGGAATGAAAAACTGCAAAAAATAGTCGTCAGCGTAGAAGTATTCGACAACGAGATAGAGTGCAAACGTTGCCAAAATATTGCCGACGCCGAGGAGTATTTTTTTGAAAGGGCAGTTGAACATGACGCCGACCGCGCACGCGCCGAGCAGACAGGTGACTATGCGGTATATGTAGTCCTCCACTCCCGAACGTGCCACGGGGGAAATATCTATCATGACCGAGCGCAGAATTATGAGCGACGAGCTGTAGCCCGCGGCTATGGCGAGGATGGTTAAAAGGCCGTTCAAAAGCTCGAACGTGCCCGAATATATGTCGCCCAAGAACATGTCGCGCACGGCGTTGCATATCAGCAGGCCGGGAACGACGACCATTATCGTGCCGATTGAGACCATGGAAACCGAGCATTGGGCGCCGCACTCTATAAACAGGCGACAGAGCAGAATGGACAACACGCCGCCCATTATGGAGAGCACGAACGTGCGGGCGTATGAGTTGAAGTCCCTGCGGGAGAGCAGAATGTTGACGTACATCATGAGGCAACCGACGATGAAGGCGGGTATACCGTCGATGAGAGAACCGCCGAAATAAATTGTGAATATGCCCGCGACGAGGCCGCCGCTAAGTACGGTGACGGGCAGATTGTAGCCCT
Source organism: uncultured Clostridia bacterium (assembly GCA_944354265.1). Taxonomy (GTDB): domain Bacteria; phylum Bacillota; class Clostridia; order Christensenellales; family Borkfalkiaceae; genus Coproplasma. The sequence continues at coordinate 25,936 of CALVPX010000001.1, forward strand.
TGTAGTTATTTACCTCCTCGAGCTTTTCTTCCGCCTCCTCTACCGTCAGCTTTTTGGAGCAGATATCGCGGGAGAGCTGATTGTACTGCTCCATCTTGCCGAAGTTGTTGCTGACTTCGTAGCAGCGCTTGAGCTGAGAGACCTCACTGCCGTCGGCAATTTTTACGCTGCAATTTATAACCGAGGGAAGCGACATTACGTTTACTTCCTTGGCACCGCAGGAAAGGCAGATGAGCTTGACCGCCATTTCCACGCGCGAAACCGAGGCGCCGCAGGAGAGCAACCCCGCCCCTATGCCCAAGGCGAGGGCGAGGACCCTGTCGAAGTGGCGCCTTTCGCGCTCTGCCGAGTAAGCCTCGGCCGCGGTATTGTCCTCCCCGCCTGAAGGCGCGGGTGGTATGTTTTCAGCGCTAATTTCCATACGAGATTATTATATCAAAAAGACGGGCAAAGTCAATAAATAACTTCATTCTTACCAAGAAAAAAATGCGCGGCAGAGCCGCGCATTATATCTTAATGTTTCAAATATATCTTAACGCTGCAAGCGAAGTCGCGTCTTCGCGCAGCAGGCCCAATTTGCGCATACCTGCGCCTCAGCAGGTGAATGCGGTGCAATTATATAAATGTAGGGCGAAATAAGATTGCGCCGCAGAGGGCAGCGCCCTCAAATAACGGCGAGTTGGTGCATATCCTCTTATGCACAACGAGCGTTAATATTTATCTCTCCTTGGCGTGGAAAATGAGACCTATTGTGCCGGGGCCGCAGTGGGAGCCGATTACGGGGCCGACGGGCTGAACTACCACGTCCGCCATGGGGAATTCGGTCTTTATGTCGGCGACAAAGCTGTCGCAGGCCTGCTTGCAGTCGGCCTGAAGGACGAACACCTTGTATTTATCGAGCTCGCTCGCCTTGTCGCGCATATAGCCGCGGAGGGCGGCCATGGCCTTTTTGAAGCCCTTCTGCTTGTCGACGTTAATTATTTTACCCTCGTCGTTAAAGCATAGTATGGGCTTGATGCCGAGAAGATTGCCAAAGACCTTGGATACGCCCGATACCCTTCCCCCGCGGTATAGATAGGTTAAATCCTCCACTGCGAAATAGGTTGCCGTGTGGGGAATGAGTTCGTTGACGTAACTTTCAAGTTCGTCCATAGTGGCGCCCTGATTGTATTTAAGGGCGGCATAGTAAACGATGAAGCCTGCGCCGAGGGAAATCGTCTTTGTGTCGACGGTGCGGATCTGACGTTCGGGATATTTTTCCTTGAGCTTCGCTATGGCCGCGTCCATGGCGTTGAAGGTTGCGCTCATGGCGTGCGAGAAGGTTATGTAAAAGATGTCGTTGCCCGCGGCAAGGACGGGTTCGAAATATTCGGTATAGGCATATTCGTTGAGGGCGCTCGTCTTGGGAACGGCACCTTCGCGCATGGCCTTGAAGAAGCCTTCAAAGTCGGTATTTCTGCCCATATCGTAAAAATATTCCTTGTCGTTGAGGGTATAGGGCATTTTTATAACTTCAAGGCCCAACTTTTCTACCTGAGTATACCAAAGCTCGCAATTGCTGTCACAAAAAAGTTTATACATATATCTCTTCCTTTGCTTACGTTAATATATGATTGGCATATAATTTATAGACATTATAAAACTTTGTGTCGCAAAACGCAAGCGATTGCAGGCACCTGAACTATTTAACTTTACGCAGGAAAAACCAAAAGATTATTAAAATTTGGAAGGGCGCCGCCACGACGTAGAACAGCCACCATTTGTCGACGAGGGGAGCAAACACGGCGAAGAACACATGGAAGATGGCCACCACCGACCATAAAATCATGGTGCAGGTGACGGCATTGGTGAGCTTGTTGCCCCATATTGCCGAAAAGACGGTGAGAACGACGCTCATGGCGAAGGGTGCGACGACATACACGAGCCAAGCAAACCTTTCGGTTGCGGAGCTGAAATAGAGCATGGCGAACACCACCGTGGCGACAAACCATACGAGGCCGACGGACAGAAGAACAATGAGTATGCGCTTTTTACCGAGGTTGAGTTTGGGTTTTACCTCGCCTTCGGGATGTTCGGTTATGATGTCGTCGACCTTTATGTGATAAATTTCGGCGAGCTGAATGAGCACGCGGAGGTCGGGAATGGACTCCCCCCTCTCCCACTTTGAGACGGCTTTATCGGAGTAATTGAGCATTTCCGCAAGCTTTAGCTGAGTGAGTCCCGCCTGCTGGCGCAGGCGGACGAGATTTTTAGCTATTATCTCTTTCAAGTCTTCCATGTCAGCATTTTAACATACTTTACAGCGAAAATCAATAGAAAATGGCAACTCTACTGTAGGTAGAGTGTGAAAATTTTACAGTAGAGCCATTTTTTTTATTCGTTTACACGCCGCGGGCAATAATAGAGAGATACCGGCAAATAAAAAATTGAAAAATTAAATAAAATACATTATACTGTTCACGAAATAAAATTGACAGACGCATGAAAGTTATCTGCACGCGCCGGCCAAAATAAATATCCCCGCAGCAGTGTGCGGGGCTTATGTTTGAGGAGTAATAATGGAAAATTTTGACATTTACGTCGATTCCGGGGCAAACATTCCCGACGAGATGGTGGACGAATACGGCATTAACGTCATTACGTTCATGTGCAACATAGACGGCGTGGAGACGCCGTGCTACGAGAAGGGCAAACCCTCGGCCGAGATGGCCATAAAGTTTTATGCGGCCATGAGAGAGGGATGCGAGACCTCTACCTCCCTCATCAACACGCAGAGGTTTTACGACGCGATAACCCCCTCACTCAAGGCGGGAAAAAACGTGCTGATAACGACGATATCTTCGGGAATTTCGGGGACATACAAACAGGCTTGCGACGCGGCCGAACAGGCAATGAAGGACTATCCCGGGCTGAAGGTGCATGTGTTTGACGCCTTTAACGCATCTATGGGCGAGGGATTGTTCGCCGTATATGCCGCCCGCATGAGAAACGATGGCAAGAGCTTTGACGAAATTTGCGAGTGGATTGAGGCGCACAAGCTGAACATGCACTCGGTTTTCACCGTCAGCGACCTGAAGTATCTCAAGAGGGGGGGAAGAATTTCGGCGACCAAGGCCATTGCCGGCACTTTGCTGAACATAAAGCCCGTGCTTATTGCAAGCTACAAGGGCGTGATTGAGATGGCGGAGACGGTGCGCGGCAGAAGAAAGGCGCTGACAAGGTTGGCCGAGTTGTTCGGCGAAGAGGCCGTTGAGCCCTCAAAGCAGACGGTGGCGATATGCCACGCCGACTGCGAGGACGACGCCAAATTTTTGGCCGATTTAATAAGGCAGAAGGGCGCGAACGACATTGTTATTGAAGTTTACGACATATGCACGGGCTCGCACGTCGGCCCCGGAACGGTGGCCCTCTTCTTCATGGGCGAGGACAGGACTATCTGCCAAACCAAGGAAAAGGATTCGCTGATAAAAAATATCGCCGCAAAGTTCAAGCGCGGCGAATAATAATGACTACACGATCTTCATAATTACAACGACGCGTCTGAGGCAATGCGCCTCAGACGCGTCAAATTTTATTAAAAATTTACTGTCAATTGCGTCCGGTAATGCCAAGCGCCCCGCCATGGTTGGCTATGAGATACTCCAAAAACGCCGAGCAGGCGGCGGCAATCTGCGAATATGCCTTTTCGAAGTCGCGGGTATAATAGGGGTCGGCTATGTCCTCCTGCGGGGTGAGAAAGTGGCCGAGCTTGAAAATTTTTTGCCCGTACCTGCCCGCGGTCAGGCGGACGATATCGGTCATGTTCATGTTGTCCATGACGAGGACGTAGTCGGAATTTTTGATATCGGCAAGGGCTATGGGGCGGGAACGGTGCGAAAAGCCGTGCACGCCGTGATTTTCAAGGGTGCGCGCCGCAGGCGGATAGACGGGGTTGCCCTCCTCGTAGTCGGAGGTTGCAAAGGACTTCACGCAGAAAAACGAGGATAAACCGCGCTCGGCTACGAGTTTTTTGAACACCGCCTCCGCCATGGGCGAACGGCAGATATTGCCGAGGCAGACGAATGAAATTGTCAGCATAAGATCAGTCGCCGAGCTTGAGTTTTTGCCAAGGCGTGTGGTCGGGCTTGTAATTTTGGACGTAGTCTATTACGGCTTGGATATTGTCGTAATTTTCGTACAGGTGGCGACACTTTTCGGTTATGAACTTGCGCTTATAGGCCGTCTCCATGAAAATTTCCATGCCGTCGTAATAGCCGTCGATATCAAAGATGACTATGCCCTTGTCGTGGCGGTTGAGCTGCTTTAAGGTGAGCACTTCGAAAAGCTCTTCAAAGGTACCTATGCCGCCGGGTACGACGACGAATATGTCGGCGAGGTCCTCCATTATGGCCTTGCGCTCGCGCATGGTTTCAGTATAAGTTACCTCGTCGCACTCATTGTAAAGCTGTTCGACGCCGTCGTCGCGGAAGAAGGTGGGAACGACGCCGTGAATGTAGCCCCCTCCCCTTTTAAAGCCGCGGGCAGCCGCGCCCATGAGACCTGTGCCGCCTGCGCCGAACACGAGGGAATGTCCCTTTTTTGCAAGCTCTTCGCCGAGCTCTTCCACCTTGTCGATATAAATTTGGTCGATATGCGCGCTTGACGCACCGAATACGCAGATTTTCATTAATTTTCCGTCCTTATTATTTTTTGCGTGATACATATATAATATACTCCAAATAAGGTACTTTGTCAACCCTCTCTCTGTCATTTCGACTAAGCGAACGATAGTGAGCGCATGGAGAAATCTGCGTGGACGCAGGCCTGACTTCGTTTGGGAGATTTCTCCGCTTCGGTGCGCATAACGCACCTTCGGTCGAAATGACATGTAAGATTGATTATGACTATGCGCCGCGGAGCGAAATGCTCCGCGGCGCATTTATTATTTTATACGAGAAACTTTTTAAGTTGATTTTCAAATTGCATAAAAAAGCCTGAAATATCATCGTAATCAAAAATTTCGTCACAATCATATTCACTGTGCGTACTTATAATCTTCCACCCTTCACAGCACGATTTAAACATGAGTATGGGATTATTGGAATCGTCCTCGGTATTATAAATAAAATCGCGGCAAAAGGCGTAATTTTTACACCACTCTAAATAAGCATATCTCATTTCAAGAGGACAAATATAATCATCATAAAAAAGTTTATCCCCGACCTTAATATTCATAAAGCAATCAAACATGAGCAAAAATTCAAGGCTTGTTCTACCAAGAAAACGTTTTGGTATTTTACATTCCCCGTTCGGAGGATTAGATAAAGTTAATTTTAATCTCATAAGGCTTAAATTGTGCTAATTGTTTTAATGGCTGTCGATGAAAAATTTGATTTGGTTCATGACGGATTCGTCCTCTTCGGTGGCGGCGACGAAGTCGAAATTTTTGAAGAAGGCCTTGCGCTGAGCTTCGGTTTTGAAGTAGGACGGAGACATGGCCACGTTTAAGTCCTCCAACAGCTTTTGCGCGTGCACGGTGTTGTATACGTTGTGACCCTTGTCGTCGTAGATAAAGGTTTGAATGAACGGGCCGTGGGCGAAGTTTGCGGGGGAATTGTCCGGGCGGATGGTCTTATCCTTGGAGCCGTAGGCGATAAAGGCGGGGACGTCGCTCTTTTGTATGCGTTTTACGGAATTTGCGTTGCCGTGGACGCCGAATACAAACAGATTTATCAGCCACCACATGGGTCGGCAGAGGGTTGCCATTAGCTTGCCCATTACGGGGGCGGAGCTATCGGCCATGATTTTGGTGGGCGTGTTGAAGCCCGACAGGGCGACTACGGAGCGCGCCGCCACCACCGTTGACAGGCAGAGCGCCGTATATGCGCCCCAACTGTGACCGACGATGTGGACGGGCTTGTCCTTTAAAGTGCCGTCGCGCATGATTGCAATGTATGTCGCCGTGGCGCACTGCACGTTGGCGTAAAAGCCCCTTGAATTTTTGCCCTGCGAGGATCCGCAACCTATACTGTCGTAGGCGACGACGGCGTAGCCATAGGATGCGAGTTTGGCGATTTCGGTCATATAGGCGCAGTGGCCGGGGCCTATGCCGTGGCAGAAGAGCACAACTTTTTTGCACTTTTCCTCGGGAATGTAGCTGTAGACGGCGGCGTAAAGCGGAGTGCCATCGAACGTGACCTGTATTCTGCGGGCGGGGAGGTTGAAATCCTGCGCGGAATAATAATTAATATTTACGTTGCGGTTCATGCGCCTGCCGAACACGAGGCGGTGGGCATAGAGCGCGACCGCAAAGATGAGCGCCGCGACGAGCACGATTGTGGCCGCGATGACTATTACGAGTACCCAATACCAATACATAGTTATACCTTTAAAATTTGAGTGGGGCGGGCGCGACAGCGCCCGCCCCACTTTTGTTTATAAAATTACATCTTAAACAATATTATGCTGTTATCCTCGGGCAGGTAGAACATCTGCTCGGGGCCGGTGTCGCGCATTAAAAGGCGACTGTCCCTGTACTTGGTGAAGAGCAGAATTGCCGTGTATAGATCGCCGACGCAGCCGCCGAAGTGCAGACCTAAAAGCACGATGACGACGGCATAGTAAACCGAGCCTATAAAGTACAGCCATACGGCGAGGGCGACAAACAGCACGCTGAACACCGTGAAGGGTGCGAGCAGGGCAATTAACGCCGTTTTGCGGGTTACATATATATTGGGCACGCCGCAGAAGGCGACGGTGAGCGTTATGCCGAATGTAAGCTTGCTGCCGGTGAGCGCCTTATATGCTGCGCCGTGCACAAGTTCGTGCGCGATAATGTAGACTATTATGCAGGCACAGAGCACAATTAGCGCTACAGCAAGCTCGTAGCTGCTCCACGAGAGCACGCCGCCGTAATCGACTGCCAACACGCAGGGCAAAATGACCGCAAGGGCCATTACAAGCGAGCCGAGAGTGAAAATTATGCTCCACTTTGCTGACTTGGCGTTGAGGTGGTACACCTCTCTGTAGCCCTGCGGGAGCTCATCGAAATGAGTGACCGCTTTCATCAGACTATATACTTATCCTGCGCCTGAGGAGCGGAGTCGATCTCTCTCTTCTTCTCCTCATATCCCTTCTTGCCGAGCAGGGCGAAGGTTGCCTTTTTGCCGTTTTCTACGCCCGGCTGATTGAAGGTATTTATGTTGAGCATGGCGCCCGTGTAAGCCGTTTGAAGTTCCAAAAGGAACATGAGCTGACCCAAGGTGAAGGCGTTTACCATGGGAAGATTTATGGTGTAATTCATTCTGCCCGCCATGGCCAAGGCGTATGCGGTGGCCTTATTTTCGGCCTGAATGAGTTCCTGCATGGTGTGGCCGCCGAGGAAGCCGACGTCGGGAATGTCCTCACAGCCGTGGGGAATGGGCATCTGCGTGGCGTATTCGCCGACGGAGATGAAGGTTATAACCTTGTCGTAAGGGCCCTCGATGTACAGCTGAACCTGCGAATGTTGGTCGGTTACGCCGAGGGATTTGACGGGCGTGGTGCCTGCGTTGACGACGTTGCCGTCGTAGTCGACGGCCTTGCCGAGGGACTCCGCCCAAAGCTGACAGTACCAATCGGCCATGAGCTTTAAGTTGTCAGAATAGGGCATGAGCACGTTGATGTTCTTGCCCTCCTTCATGGTTATATACTGAAGGGCTGCGCAGGCGAGCGCGGGGTTCTTGGAGATTGAGGGCTTGGAGCACAGGCTGTCCATATAGGCGGCGCCTGCGAGCATGCCCTTTATATCTATGCCGAGGACGGCTGCGGGAAGGAGTCCCACGGGGCAGAGTTCGGAGAATCTGCCGCCTACGCCGTCGGGGAGGACGTACTTTTTAATCTTGCCGCCGAAGGTGTCGTCGATCTTAAGAAGGTTGCCGCGGGCGGCGTCGGTGGTGAAAATCATGTTGTCGGCCACGTTGACGCCCTTCTGCTTTAAAATGTCGGAAATTATTAAGTACTGCGTCATAGTCTCTGACGTGGCGCCCGACTTGGAGATGACGTTGAAGCAGGTTTTTTCGGGCTCGATAACATCTAACAGCGCTGCCATGCGAACGGGGTCGACATTGTCCTCTACATAGAACTTGGGACCCCTGCGCTTTGAAGGGGGAAGTTCGTTGTAGTGAAGGTGGCAGAGCGCATTGAAGGCCATTATGGGGCCAAGGGCCGAGCCGCCTATGCCGAGCACGACGAAATATTTGAACTTTCTTCTTATCTCTTTTGCTGTAGCTAAAATATCGGCAACTATGGCGTCCTGATTGTAGGGGAGCTCAGTCCAACCCATATACAAATCGTCGCGGCCGCGGTTTTCCTTGACATAGTTGAAAGCCTCCTCCGCCTTGCCCTTTATTGCCTTGAGCTGACTGTCCTTGATGCCCCTGTCCCCTAAGGTTGCGGACATCATGTAATTGTAATCTACTGTGACGCGCATGGAGTTGCGCCATTCCTTGGTTTTATAAGCCATCATGATCCTCCCGGAAAATTTTGCGGTTTGCCGCAGTTTAGCTCTATGTTTTGCAGTTTGCCGCAGTTTTACCTTTATATTATATAACAAGCGTCCGCTTTAGTCAATAGACAAATTAAATTTTAACGCCACAATTTGGTTAAAACAAGTTGCGTAAACTTATGTTTGGGTGGTACAATATAGATATGGCATATACGCTTACCGCCGAGCAACAGGAGGCAGAAAACTTAATAGCGCATTGGTTTTACCACTCCACCCGACAGACCTTTGTGCTGACGGGCTTTGCCGGCACGGGAAAGACTTCGCTTTTGCGGCACGCCGTGTGCGAGAGGCTTTCGCTTGTGCCCGATGAGAGCGCGGCATTCGTCACCCCCACGGGCAAGGCGGCAACCGTTTTAATTAAAAAGGGCATACCCGCATGCACGGTGCACAGGCTGATATATCAATCTATCGTCGAGGAGCAGGAGATGCTTTTGAACGGCAAGAAGGTTAAGGTGGAAAAGCTGACCTTTAAGCGGCGGGAGAGCATTGACAAGGGCATTAAACTTATAGTGTTGGACGAGGCGAGCATGGTCTCGGACGAGGTGATGTTTGACATACTCAACTTTGGCGTCAAGGTACTGCTGTGCGGCGACGACTGCCAACTGCCGCCCGTTGAGGGATTCAACACCTACCTTAAGGCCCCCGATTTCTGCCTTAAGAACATTGTCAGGCAGGCACAGGACAACCCAATTATATACCTCTCCTCCCTTGCGCGCGAGGGCAGGCACATACCCTACGGCAATTACGGCAACAAGGCGTTTGTGCTAAGCCGCAGAAACTTTTCGGGCGAAAGGCGCAAAAAGCTATTGGTGCGAGCCGAACAGATTATATGCGGGCTGAACAGGACGAGGGTGAATATAAACAATGAAATGCGCGCGATATACGGATATTCGGGACTGCCCAAGGACGGGGAGAAACTTATTTGCACCGTAAACAATTGGGAGCAGTACATAGACGGCGAGATGAGGTTCAACCTTGTCAACGGCATTATCGGGCGGGCAATTGAGCCATTTTACGACGAGGGCAACTACATGGGGTTCATGCAGTTCAAGCCCGACTTTTTGGACGAGAAATGCCCCGAGGCCCTCCCCTTTGACGCGGGCATATTTATGACGGGGGAATACCGCTACCGCCACGGCGACTACTTTGAAAAGTTTGACGAGGAGGGCAACCCCACGGGCGTGTTTACGCTGAACAGGTTTGAATACGGCTACTGCATATCCTGCCACAAGGCGCAGGGTTCGGAATTTGAGAGCGCGATAGTATTTGACGAGAGCTATGCCTTTAAGGAGGACGCCCACCGCTGGCTTTACACCGCCATTACCCGTGCCAAGGACAGGCTGATTTTAGTGAGATGATTTTTTAATGTAAAAACAGCGCCCGCGCCGCTCACTTGAGCGGCGGGGGCGCTATTTAATTTGCGTTTAATTTTTGGCGTCATTGAGCAGGCGGGAGCAGATTTGAATTGCGTCGTCGCAGTTGATGAGGGACACGCCCAAGGCCTCCGCCTCCTCCATCTGCGAGAGCGTTTGGCCGTCTGACTTTAAAAGGCACCTGTCGCGCAGGGCGGACTTTGCCGAAGTTATTACCGAGAGCCCGCTTGCGTTGACGATGCGTATGACGTTTACGCCGCAGTCGGCGGCGCAGTTGCAGGCGCGGACGACTTCGCTCTCTGACAGGTAATTGCAGTCGAGCACGAGCCTGATGGCGCGGGGGCGGGCGGCTTTGACGAGCTTTTTACATTCGCGCTTGAAGTACGCCATGTTGCCCTCCCTGAGTGCGGAAAAGCAGGCGTAGACCTCCACCTCGTCCACCCCGTCCTTGACGGCGCGCTTGGTTGCGGCAACCTTGCTTTCGGTCGTGTCGCCGCCGTGGGGATAGGACACGGGCGCGATGAGCGAGCACGAAGGGTCGTTGCCGAGGTACGCCACGCACGGCTTTACATATGCGGGCAGCACGACTATGCCGCCGAGGCTTATGCGCTCGGCTTCGCGGCAGAGATTTTTAAGCTCCACCTTGGTGGCAGTGGGCGAAAGGCAGTCGCACTCGACCTTGGCTATGCGGGCGCGCGTCTGCTCTAAAAATTTAAGCTTTTTGAACTGTTCGAACTGCAGCAGTTCCTCCGTACTCATGCCTGCGCTCTGCGGCGAAGAGGGCGGCTGCGGGGTCGGCTGATGGGGTAAAGGCGCCTCCGCCTGCACCTCTCCGTCGGCGGTAAAATTATTCTGCATAAAAACACTCCTTTATACTTTTAATTGCAAAATACTGCGCTGAAATCAGGGTAGTATGTAAATATGGCAGCAGCAGGATTCTTTTATACGGTATTGATATTTGCAATCTGTTTTGTAATAGTCAGCGTTATAAAGCTGGCGAGGATGGGCGTTGAGAGCACGAAGATGCCGACCGCCGAAGAGGAGAAAAAACAGCAGAAGGCGGAAAAGCCAAAGCCCGTCTATTACATAGTTGAAAAGAGGCGCACGCGCAAGAGTTACAGCGAGCCGAGGGAGATTACCTTTACCGACGACAAGCGCAGATGAGAAAAATTTCAGTCGGTGTAGCGGACGATATTTTTGCCGTCCTCCCAAAGGCGCTCGAGATTGTAAAAGTCGCGCATTTCGTCGTTGAAAATGTGGACGATTACGTCGGCATAGTCGATGACCGCCCAACGGCCTTCGCGGAAGCCTTCGTGACGGCGGGGAATTTCGCCGTGTTCCTTTTGCAGTTTTTCCTCTAAATTTTCTGCGAGGGATTTGACCTGCGTGGACGACCTGCCGCTGCAGACAATGAAATAATCGCACAGCGAAGTCTTTTGGGTGACATCGATATAGACGATGTTGCCCGCCTTTTTTGATGAGAGAATGTTACAGATTAATAAGCATTTTTCTTTTGATGTCATGTAAGGAATTCCTTTAAATACAGGTAAGCCTGTTTAGTGAGCGGATATATGTCGCCTCCGCAGGCGTTTAAATAAGTTATCTGATGCTCGAGGGCGGCGAGCATGGCGTGGGATAAGTCGCCCTCATAAAAGGCGCGCCTCAGTTCCTCCACCCCTTCGAAGTCGCGGCCCTCCTCTAACATGTCGCAGAGATATAAAAGCATTTCTGCCTGCGACATGCCCGCCCTGCCGCTTGTGTGATAGCGAATGGCGTTGAGAAGATTTTCATCGGTCACGCCGAAGTGAGTGCGCGCCACATACGCGCCCGAGTATTGGTGCATGACGGGCGAGGGGACACCCTCGGGAGGGACGAAGCCCTTTAAAAAGGGGCTGTCGGCGGGGAGATTTTTTGATACGTCGTGCAGTGCCGCCATTGTGACGGCCTGCTCCTCCATGAGGCGGGCGCGGGCGGCGTTTTCAGCGCACATTGCAGCTACGCGCACAGAGTGTGCCCAACGGGATTTTTTTTCGAGCTCCTTTGCGCTTGAGAGGTTGGCGTTGTAGTAGAGCCCCCTGCTCTTTATATATTGACGAACGGGAGGCAAAACATACGCGCCTATGTCCTCTCCGAGGCAGGCGAGCGTACGGACGCGGGTTGAGGAGACCTTCTGACCCGTGTAGCGCACCCTTTCCACCTTGACGCAGAACACGCGCTCAACTTCGCTCTTGCTCTTTTTGAGATCTGCCGCGCTCTCCCTTGCCCCTGCGGCGAGGGTGACGCAGGAAAGAATGCGTTCAGGCTCGCGCCATGTGGGAAATGAGGCGAGCATGTCGCCGCCCATGAGAAAGTAGATGTCGGCGTCGGGATAGAGATCTTTGAAGTGTTCGCAGGTTATATACGAGTAACTTACGCCGCCGTTGGAAATTTCGTAATCGGAGACCTCGGCACAGGGGATGTCGGCAAAGGCGAGGCGGCACATGTTCAGCCTGTCCTCACCTGAGGCGACAGAGCTGCCCGATTTGTGCGGGCTGACCGCCGTGGGGATGACGATGAGCTTTTGAGGATTAAATTTTTTGACCGCCGCCCTTGCGAGGGCGACGTGTTCCTTATGTACGGGATTGAACGCCCCGCCGAAGAGTAAAATTGTTGACATTATAAATTTTTTACGTTTGTACCTATAAATTTGCCATTTTCAGGCAATAACTGAGGCATGAAGAGGATAAGTTTGTTCGCCGTGATTGCAGACAGCATACTTGCGGCGCTGTGCGCGTTTGCCCTGTTCTTTACGGCGGTGAGGTTTTACACGAAGAGCCCCGCAATAGGGCTGACATTGGGGATAGCGGCGTTTGTGATATTCGGAGCGCTTGCATTTTTAAGGCTGAGTTCAAAGCGCGGAAAGGCCGCAGCATTCGGAAAAAATCAGCGCCGCAGGCAGGCACTGCGCGCATATCTTTGCACCCTTGCCCCAAAAGAGGCGAAAGAGCTTTTAGCCGGCGCCGTGGGTGGAAACATATGCGGGCGGGGCGTTGAGAGCGACGGAAAAATTTACGTTGCGCGCTTTGAGCCCTCTGCACTGACGCCGAACGAGATGTATGAAGCGCTCGCCTTTGACAGTTCTTTAAAAAAGGTTGTGGCGTGCAACGAGGCCACCGATGACGCCATTGCATTTGCAAAGAGGGCGGGCGCAGACATTATGACCGCCGACGAGATATTTGACAAACTTGAGGCGACGGGCACACTGCCCGAGCCCCATCTTAAAGATGATGCCAAGCCTGCTTTTAAGGACAGGCTCAAAGGGGCAATAAGGCGCGCCAACGCGGGGAGATTGTTTTGGTGCGGGCTGTGGCTGACGGCGTTCAGTTACTTTACCTTCTTCCCCGTCTACTACATTGTTGCGGGGGGACTGATGCTCATTTTTGCGGCCGTCTGCCTTGTTTTCGGCAGGCGGGACTGAAGAGTAATTTACGGGCGCGGCGCGCATGCGCCGCGCCCGTAAGTTGCGTCAATCGAGTTTGATATGGTCAAAATCATTGCGCGGCGAACGACGGTAGAGAACCGCCTTGCGGCCGATGACAATTACACACTCGGCGTTGAGGCGGTCGGCGAGCTCGTGCCCGAGCTGTTTGGGGTCGCCGTCGGCGTTCTCCAATATGCTGACCTTTATGAGTTCGCGGGCGTCGAGACAGTCGGAAAAGCTTTTGAGCATATTTTCGCCTATGCCCTCCTTGCCCACCTGACCGACGGGCTGAAGGTTTGCCGCGATTGATTTTAATTTGCTGCGTTGTTTGGATGTAAGTGGCATTGTATTTTCCTTAAAATATTATTAAATGGTAAAAAAGTAATTTTATATATCCTACCGCCTTGCTCCACTAAAGTTTCGCAAGCTCTCAAACGGCGCAATGACAACGCCGTTTTCGGTCACCGCGTCGGGCATGCTTATGCCCTCGCTCATCTCACTTCGGCACGCAATGTGGATATCCACATTGCTATGAAATGCCTAGTTCGTCCTCCCTTTCGCAAGGGAGGCTTGGAGTTACTGACTTCGTTTGGGGGATTTCTACGCTTCGCGCAATGATTGCGCTTCGGTCGAAATGACAGGATGCCGAAACAGAGGCGAGGGCTGAGGATTAATTGATAAACTCGAACTCGACGTCGCCGACGACGACCGTGTCCTTTTCCTCAATGCCCATTGCCTTGAGTTTGGCAATTACGCCCTTGTCGCGCAGAATTTTTTGGAAGTACGCCATGGAGTCGGGGTCGTTCAGAGCAACGTTGCGGCAAAGCATGTCCACAAGGCTGCCGACGACGACATAGGCGCCGTTTTCGTCGACAAAAATTTCGTAGTCCAAATCGCCGCTTCTGCGGTAGGTGAAGCTTTCGTCCGCCTCCACGGGCTCTACGGGAGGCAGATCCTTTAAGACGGAGAATATGCCCTCGATAAGCTCCTTTGTGCCCTCGCCCGTGAGGGCGGTTATGGGATAAATTTTATACTTTCTGCCGTAGGCCTTTTTGAAGGCCTTTATGTTTTCCTCCGCGCCGTAGACATCGCACTTGTTGAGGGCGATTATCTGCGGAAGGGAGGCGAGCTTTTGGGAGTAGCCGGCAAGTTCGGCGTATATCTTTTTGAAGTCGTCGACGGGGTCCCTGCCCTCTATGCCGGAGATATCGACGACATGCAGGAGCATGCGCGTGCGCTCGATATGCTTTAAAAAGTCGTGACCGAGGCCTGCGCCCTGCGAGGCGCCCTCTATGAGCCCGGGGATATCGGCCGCGACGAAGGACTGTTCGTAGTACTGCACTACGCCGAGGTTGGGCGAGAGAGTTGTGAAGTGATAATTGGCGATTTTGGGACGGGCGGCAGATATCTTTGAAAGAAGGGTAGACTTGCCGACGTTGGGGAAGCCTATTATGCCCACATCTGCAATAACCTTGAGTTCGAGGAGCAGAATGTGCTCTTCAGTCTTTTCGCCCTTTTGGGCAAAGTTGGGGGCATGCCTGCGCGCCGTGGTGAAGCGCACGTTGCCCTTGCCGCCCCTGCCGCCTTCGGCGATGAGCTTTTTGTCGCCGTCGCGGAACATGTCGCAGATGACCGTCTTGGTTTCGTAGTCCCTGACGATGGTGCCGACGGGCACTTTGATGACGACGTCGGCCCCGCCCTTGCCCGAGCAACGGTTTGTGCCGCCGCGCTCGCCGTCGCCCGCAACATATTTGTTGGTGAAGCGGAAGGACAACAGGTCGTTCATAGACCTGTCGGCGAGGAGATAGACGTCCCCTCCCTTGCCGCCGTCGCCGCCGTCGGGACCGCAGGCGGGCTTGCCTTTGAACGACTTGAATGAGTTCATCCCGTCGCCGCCGTCGCCCGATTTGATTGTTATGCGGACTTTGTCCGTAAATTGATTTTTATCTATCATCTTTTATAATTTTCCAAAAACTGCCGGCAACGCGCCACAAAGGTTGAATTGTCGGCGGCCTTTGACATCTCCTCAAGCACTTCGGACACCTTTAAACCGTGCGCAAGCGCAGAACGGACGGCTACAGCCGCCTCCATCTCCTCCGCGGAGAGGAGAAGCTCCTCCTTGCGCGCGCCAGAAGATCTTATGTTGATTGAAGGGAACACGCGCGATTCGGCAAGTTCGCGCGAGAGGACGATTTCCATATTGCCTGTTGATTTGAATTCTTCGTATATGATATCGTCGAGCTTGCTGCCCGTCTCCACGAGGGCAGTGGCAATTATCGTGAGCGACCCGCCGTCCTCCGTGTTGCGGGCGGCGCCGAAAAAGCGCTTAGGCTCCACGAGGGCCTGAGCGTCAAGTCCGCCGCTGAGTATCTTGCCCGAGTTCGCCACCGAATTGTTATAGGCGCGGGCGAGGCGGGTTATGCTGTCCAACAGTACGACGACATCCCTGCCCGATTCCACGAGGCGCTTTGCATGTTCGAGGGCGAGGCTCGCCGTATGAATGTGGTGGGCATCACCCCTGTCGAAGGTTGAATAGGCTATATGCGCGCCTTCGACGGTGCGTTTGAAGTCGGTCACTTCCTCGGGCCGCTCGTCGACGAGGACGATTATTACGCTGACTTCGGGATAATTTTTTATTATTGCCGAGGCAATATGCTTGAGCAGAGTAGTCTTGCCCGCCTTGGGGGGCGAAACTATGAGGGCGCGCTGTCCCCTGCCGACGGGAGCGAACAGGTCGATGACACGCTCGGTAAGTGAGCAGCCGGGGTATTCGAGGGTAAGGCGCCTGTCGGGATAGCAGGGAGTGAGACTTTCGAAGGGCACGCGGCGGAGATTATCCGGGGCGACGCCGTTGACAGAGATGATATAAGTTGCTCCCGGACATTCGTCCTGACTGCGGTACCTTGCCTTGCAGACGACATAGTCGCCCGTGCGCAGTCTGAACCTGTTTATGAACGAGGTGTGCACGAACACGTCGCAATTGGAAGATGCCTGCATGTAGCGCGTGCGGACAAACCAATATTTATCGGTATTTTCGAGTATGCCCGAATAGACCTGCTCCTCTTCGTCGCAGTCGGGGGAGGCCACCGCCGCGTTTGTGACGGGGAGGTCCTGCTCGGTCTGCGTGAGGGTGAGCCCCTTATAGTAAAGGCGGCAACGCTCGACTTCGGAGAGGAGAGCTTTGTCGTAATCTTCCGACTTGGGCGGAGCGCCGCGGTGGTTGCTTTCGACGGGGTCGGCGCGGTTGGTTGCGATGGCCAAAATGTCTGAAATGAGCTCGTCCTTCTTTTTGTTTGTGGGACTGTATACCCCCACCGCCCTGCCAAGCTGACGGAGCGGATGTATGCCGCTCAATTTGAGTTTTTTTGTAAGGTTATCTAAAATTTCGCTCACTTAACAGCAATTCTCCATTACTATTATAGTCGTCTGCTCCCCGTCGAGGTCGTCGCGCGAAATTTCTATTTCGTCCCCCTCTTCGATTATGGCGACGTTTTCGCCGTCAAACTCGTCGAGAAAGTCGTCGACCTTGTCGATATCGAGTTTGCAGCCCTTTGCGCGGTAGTGCATGGGGATGACTATGTCGGGCATGATTCTGTCGACATATTCCTTTGCCATGGCGGCGTCTATGGTATAAGTGCCGCCGACGGGAATGAGAAGGACGTTTACGGGAAGAATCATCTCTATGAGGTCGGACGAGCAGTCCTCGCCGAGGTCGCCGAGGTGGCAGACGTCGAGGCCGTCCATGCGGAATTTGAAGATTATGTTTTCGCCCCGCTTTTTGCCGCGGCAGTCGTCGTGAAAGCTCTTTATGGAGGAAATTTCCACGCTGTCCTTTAAGACGTAACCCGTCTCCTTGTCCAAAATGACGGGGTTGCCCTTGACTTTTGCAACTGCGTCGTGGTCGTAATGATGGTGCGAGACCGTCACTGCGTCGGCAGTGACTTCGGGCATGGTGTAGCCCACCGAATCGTCGTAGGGGTCGGTTACGACGCTTGTGCCCGTGCTTTCGGTTAACTTGAATGACGAGTGACCGAGATACTGTATTTTCATCTTTAAATCCTTTAAGATTTTTATTTTACCTGCGGCGGGCGTTCGGGCGCCCGCCGCTTTATTGCTTTTTGAGTGCGATGGCGCGGATCTTTAAATTTACGCGCTCCCTGTCCCCGCCCGAAAGATATTCTATGCGGGCGTCTACGCCCATACTTTTTGCAATGCAGTCGAGGCGGGTTGTAAAAATTTCATAGCCGCCGCGCAGGGCGTCGTCGCCGATGATGCAGGCGGTTTTGCTGTTCGCGACAAAAGTAAGGCGGAGGTCAACGCTGCCCCTGCGCACCTGCTCGGCGCGCTCGGGACTTAAAAAGAGCGTGCAGTCGTCGCCGTCAAGCTGATAATATATGCGTGCGAAGCCTTCCCCGACCTCCATTTTTGCGCTCTGCAAAATATTGCTCTCCCACCCCTTGCCGCGGGAGATTATTGACAGTCTGCAATCAATCACGGTCGCCGAAAATTATGAGCAGACGCAGGAACACGTTTATTATGTCGAGGTAGAGCCCGCAGGCGGAGTCGACGGCGTTATCAAGCGTCTTGGGGCGGTTTTTGGCGAGCGCAATGTCAAAGCCGATATAGCAGCAGAAAATGAGGACGACTATCCAATCGAGCCAAACATAGCCGGAGGAGAAATATGCGCCCGTGAGCATGGCGACAAGCGACCAAATGAGAGCTATGAGCAGGCTGACAAAGAGCACCTTCCACATTGAGTAGAACACGCGGGGATAGAGCACGGCCAAGAGGCCGAACACTGCGGTAAGAAGCGCCGTTACAAGGAACGCCGAGCGCACAACGCCGAAGGAATATTCGGGAACGGCAAGGGCGAGCACCGCACCGATGGGCATCACAACGAGGCAATAGCCGATAAAGCTCAAGAGGGGCTTGCGGCTGAAGGCGTTTATGCACACGCCCGCGATGGCGAGCACGAAATATATAACATAAAACCAAATGATATTTGCGCCCGTATTGACGAAATCGAAGATTATATCGGCGAGGAAAAACACCTCGAGCGCGTTGACGGCGAAGCCGAAAAAGAGCACCGCCGCCACGACGAGGTAGAAAGCCTTGTCGGATATAATTTTAGCGTTTTGGATATTGTTGAATCTGTCTTTATTAAAAATTGATGTTGCCAAATGGAAATAACCTCCTAACTCACTCACAAAAGTCTTGGTAAAATGGAAGTAAATGGAATCTGAATATAAACCCTTCCGTCGTGCTAAAGCACGCCACCTCCCCTTTTAAAAAAGTGGAGGCTATAATTCGGTCGAAATGACAGGAAGGAAGTTTTAGGCGAGCTCCCTTGTCATGTTGAGCGAAGGTGTAAGCGACAGCGCGCACCGTAGTCGAAACATCTTGCATGATTTCAAACCGAACAAGATACATTCGACTACGCAGGTCTACGCCCTGCTACGCTCAGTATGACAATGGGCAGCGACGGACAAAAGAGCGCACATTTTTACTTTAAAAGAGTTGTAACTATGTCCTTGCCTTGGAAGGAGTTGTTCTTTTGATCTTCGAACTGTTCGCGGCCCGATTTTAAAAGGTTGCTTAAGGGCTCAGACTCCCCCGCCTCTATCGCCGAGGCGACCTCGCTCAAGTGGCGCGCAAGCGTGCGGACATTGCCCGCAAGGTTGTCGGCATTGGCGAGATAGAGCTCCGTCCAAACGTTTTCGTCGACGCCGGCTATTCTTGTCATGTCCTGAAAGCTGCCGCCCGTGAAGCCGAGGCAGCCTTCGATCTGTCCGTCCTTGACATAGCAGTTGGATACGATGTGCGCGAGCTGCGAGGTGTAGGCAATCTTTTGGTCGTGCACCTCGGCAGAACACTCCACAAGGCGCTTGAAGCCGATGTCTTTTACAAGCTTTTTTATGAGCGAATATGCGCATTCGTCCGTATATATGTTGGAAGTAAGCACCATGGAGGCGTTGTCGAACAGGTTCGCGCAGGCGTTTTCCACGCCCGAAACTTCCTTGCCCGCCATGGGGTGTGTGCCGACATATTTCAATGAGTGGCGGCGGGACAGAACCTCCCGCTCGATATATCTCTTTACGCCGCAGATATCGGCGACGACGGCGTCAGTTTTAAAGGGCGCGGTGCAGATGTAGTCTGCCGCGGCCTTGGGCGGAAGGGCGACAAATACGACGTCGCAGCCCGACACATCGTCCGAGGCCTCGTCTATCACGCCGTGCGAGAGGGCATATTCAAGCGGGGCGGACGAACGGTTTTTACCGACTACAAAATAGCCCGCGCGCCTTAAAGAGAGAGCGAGGGAGCCGCCTATTAATCCCAAGCCTACTATTCCAATAATCATAATTGCGCCATACTTTAAAGTTTATACAAAAATATTATACCATAACGGCGCATTTTTGTACAATGTTTTAAGCAACTTTTTATTAAATTTTATACACGCAAAGGACGCGCATACAATTGACAAGTTACTTTTTATTATTTATAATAAAAACCGATAATAAAATATTTATTTAAAGGAGTTAATTTGTTATGAACAAGATGTCGATTTCAGACATTAAAGATTTCAAAGGCAAGAAAGTGCTTGTACGCTGCGACTTCAACGTACCCATGAAGGACGGCAAAATTACCGACGAAACGAGAATTGTCGGCGCCCTCCCCACAATTAAATACCTCTTGGAAAAGGGTGCAAAAGTTACGCTGTGCTCGCACATGGGCAAACCCCACTCCATCTTCTCGGCCGAAGTAAAGCTCAACAAAAAGGATCAGAAAAAGGTTGACTCCGGCGAGGCTACAAAGGAAGAAATTATTGCAAAGGCTAAAAAAGATGAGCCCAAAAAGCTCACCCTTGCCCCCGTTGCCGACAGGCTCAACGAGCTTCTTGACGGCAAGGTTACATTTGCGCACGACGTTATAGGCCCCGACGCAAAGGCTAAGCGCGACGCGCTCAAAGAGGGCGAAGCCGTACTACTTGAAAACCTCCGCTTCCATTGGGAGGAGGAAAAGAACGACGAAGGTTTCTGCAAGGCGCTTGCTTATGACGCAGAGATCTATGTAAACGACGCCTTCGGCACGGCTCACCGCGCCCATGCCTCCACCGCCGGCATAGTTCAGTACGGCATCATCAAGACGGCCGTATGCGGCTTCCTCATTGAAAAGGAACTGACCGTCATGGGCGACACGCTTGACAATCCTCAGCGCCCCTTCGTTGCAATTCTTGGCGGCGCAAAGATTGCCGACAAGCTCAACGTTATTTCCAACCTGCTTGAAAAGTGCGACACGCTGATTATCGGCGGCGGCATGGCATACACCTTCCTCAAGGCAAAGGGCTACGAAGTGGGCACCTCCCTTTTGGACGAAGAGAAGATCGGCTACTGCAAGGACATGATGGAAAAGGCTGAAAAGCTTGGCAAAAAGCTGCTCCTTCCCATCGACACGGTAGTAACCACCTCCTTCCCCGACCCCATCGACGCAGAGATTGAAGTTGAAACGGTGCCTTCCAACGCCATCCCCGCAGACAAGATGGGCATGGACATCGGCGGAAAGACGAGGGCGCTCTATGCCGAGGCCATTCACGGCGCAAAGTCGGTAATTTGGAACGGCCCCATGGGCGTATTTGAGAACCCCACCCTTGCGAAGGGCACGATTGCAGTTGCTCAGGCGCTTGCAGACGTTTACGGCAAGTGCACCACCATTATCGGCGGCGGCGACAGCGCTGCGGCAATTCAGCAGCTTGGCTTTGCAGACAAGGTTACGCACATCTCCACCGGCGGCGGCGCTTCGCTTGAGCTGTTCGAAGGCAAGGTTCTTCCCGGCATTGATTGCTTGAACGATAAAAACTAATCGCTCAAGTCGTACTCGCTGTGCTCCGTGCGACTTGCAGCGAGGTGAGTTGTCGGGCGGTGCTTAACGGCAGAAATAAATTCCGCCTTGCGACATAATTTATTTTAAAATGTCTAAGCTTTTATGCCGCGGCGACAACGTCGCCGCGGCATATATATAATTGTGGAGTATGAATATGGAAAATGTACAACAAAGCGAAAACGTAAATTCTTCGTCGAGGATGCGCGGGGCGCTTGGGGCCGTTGTGAATGTATTGATAATAGCGCTTTTTGCGTCCCTGCCGGGCATTGCGGACGCAGTTACGGGCAATCGGCTGCAAATGTACATACCCACTTGGGCATTCTGCCTTGCCGATATTGCCATGCTTGCAATCATGGTGTTGATAGGCGTATAGTGCATGTCGCGCGACAGCGCGTTCGGCGTTGTACTTTTTATTGCGGCAGGCGTACTGCTTTTGGCCATGATAATTTATGCAATCTCGCATGGCGAAGGCATTGTTATAACGCATGACACCATACTATTGATATCCGATATCGGCGTTATACTATCTGCTTTGGGCTGCGTATTTTTAGTGTGGCAACAAAAAGAAAGGGCGGCCTTTATTTTAGTGCTTTTAATGTTCTTGGCCTTAGCGGGATTTCTGGTATTCAGAATTTTGCTGAACTTAGCCTTTCATCTTCCCGAGAGCGATATGCTGACCGTGCTTGAGGACGGCAATGTACTTATGGTCATGCAGAACGTCGCCGTACACGACCCCACATACAGCATTCTTGTACGCAATTCGCCGCTCACTTTTGAGCAGCTTGCCGTCGACATCGACGGAATACCCGACATAGAACATATTTTAAGCAACGTTGAATACTTTGACGGCGGGTTTACGCTTAAACGCGGCGGCGAAGTATATCAGTTTATAAATTGAAAATTAAATTATAAATTGAAAATTAAATTTTACATAAAATTAAAGGAGAAATTATGCGTAGACCTTTGATTGCAGGAAATTGGAAGATGAACATGACGGCGGAGAGCGGAACAAAGCTGATTGAGCAGCTGAAACCGCTTGTTGCCGACGCCAACTGCGACGTGGCGCTTTGCGTGCCCGCCATACTCATACCCGCCATGACAAAGGCGGCCGAGGGCAGCAACATTGCCATAGGCGCCGAAAACGTGCATTGGGCGGAGAGCGGAGCATACACGGGCGAAATTTCGTGTGCGCAGCTGAACGAATACGGCGTGAAGTATGCCATTATAGGCCACAGCGAGAGAAGGCAGTACTTCGGCGAGACTGACGAGGGCGTGAACAAGCGCACTTTAGCCGCGCTTGCACACGGCATTACCCCCATAGTATGCGTCGGCGAAACGCTTGAGGAGCGCGAGGGCGGCGTCACCGAAAAGGTGCTTTTAACTCAACTCAAGGACGGCCTTGCAAACGTTGAGGACATTACAAAGGTCGTCATAGCCTACGAGCCCGTATGGGCGATAGGTACGGGGCGCACCGCCACCGACGAGCAGGCGCAGGAGACGATAGCTTTCATAAGAAAGACGATAGGCGAACTCTTCTGCCCCAAGTGCGCGGAGAAGGTAATCATTCAGTACGGCGGCTCCATGAACGCCAAAAACTGCAAGGGACTGATGGCACAGCCCGACATCGACGGCGGCCTCATCGGCGGCGCAAGCTTAAAGCTTGACTTTGCAACTATTGTAAATTACGATAAATAATTTTCAAAGGCCGCGCGCAAAAAATTTTGCGCGCGGCCTTTGAAAAATCTTTTAATTGAGTTGCTATGCGGCGGCAATTTGGTTTATAATATTACAGAAAGAAAAATTTATTTTGAGGTATAACATATGAGTAAGAAGGTGCCTTACGCACTCATCATTATGGACGGCTACGGCCTTGCGCCCGCCGGCCCCGGCAACGCCATTGCGCTTGACGGCAGCAAGAACATCAACGAACTTGAAAGAGAATACCCCTCCGCCACCCTCGGCGCGAGCGGACTTTCGGTGGGGTTGCCCGACGGTCAGATGGGCAACAGCGAAGTCGGCCACCTGAACATGGGCGCCGGCAGAATAGTTTATCAGGATCTGACGAAGATTACCAAGGCCATTGAGGACGGCGACTTTTTCACCAACCCCGCCCTTTTAAAGGCTATGGACAACGCAAAGAACGGCAAAAAGCTGCACCTTTACGGTTTGGTTTCTGACGGCGGCGTGCACAGCCACCTGACTCACATATTTGCACTCTTGGACATGGCAAAGCTGCACGGCGTGAAGGACGTATATGTGCACTGCTTTATGGACGGGCGCGACGTTTCGCCCACGAGCGGCGCAGGATTTATTGCCGAACTGCAGAGCCACATGGCAAAGATCGGCTGCGGCAAAGTTGCCTCGGTCGTAGGCAGATACTACGCCATGGACCGCGACAACAATTGGGATCGCGTTGAGAAGGCTTACGACATGCTCACCCTCGGCGAGGGCAAGCCCTGCACTGACCCCGTGGACGCCGTTCACGAGAGCTATGAAGAGGGCGTGACCGACGAGTTCATCAAGCCCATAAAGGTTTACGAGGACGGCAAGCCCATAGGCCTTATTGAAAAGGGCGATTCTGTCATCTGCTTCAACTTCCGCCCCGACAGGGCAAGGGAGATTACGAGGGCGGTTTCGCAGAATCCCTTTGTGGTGCCCAAGGGCACGGCGTTTGAGAGAAAGACGGGCTTCCTTGAACCCGTTTATGTATGCTTCACGGTATACGACGCCGAATATAAAAACGTTGAAATTGCCTTTCCCAAGACGACCCTGCACAACACTTTGGGCGAATACCTTGCAAAGATGGGCAAAAAGCAGCTGAGAATTGCCGAGACCGAGAAGTACGCGCATGTGACATTCTTCTTCAACGGCGGCGTTGAGGCGCCCAACGACAACGAAGTGCGCGACCTTATACCCTCGCCCAAGGTTGCAACATATGACTTGCAGCCCGAGATGAGCGCATACCTTGTTACCGACAAGGTTTTGGAGGAGCTTGACAGCGGCGAGTTCGACGCGATAATTCTGAACTATGCAAACTGCGACATGGTTGGCCACACAGGCGTTATACCCGCCGCCGAAAAGGCCGTGCACACCGTGGACGAGTGCGTAAAGAAGGTTTGCGACAAGATACTTGAAATGGGCGGCGCGGCCATTGTGACCGCCGACCACGGCAACGCGGACAAACTGCTCTCTGACGACGGTTCTCCCTTCACGGCGCACACCACCAACCCCGTGCCCGTGATTGTAGTTTCGGAAAAGTACAAGAACGCCGAGCTGAGAAAGGACGGCATACTTGCCGACCTTGCCCCCACACTTCTCACTTTGATGGGGCTGCCTGTTCCCGCAGAGATGACGGGCAAATCTTTAATAAAATGAGTTTACTTGCTACCATTAAAAGGGCTTATTGCAGCATTAGAGGCTCCTTTGTGTAAAGGGAGCTGCCGCAGGCGAGCTTGCGAGACTGTGACTGAGGGATTGTTACCTTATTTCATTAACTACGGCGGCTCCGCCGCCTACAATCCCCCCTTTGATCCCCCCTTTACACAAGGGGGGCTTGGGAGAGGTGTGTTCGTCGCCCTTTACACAAGGGGGCTTGTAGTGAATTCACCACTCCTTTATACAAGCGAGCAAAATGATGCGAACGACTCATAGGCGTTAGCCTCTTTTAAATCATGCGACTATCGCGTGGTTTTCGTTATATTATTATTGCCGCCGCCCGAACGGGCGGCGGCAATTTTTTACGCACATTATTCTTCTTTTAAAGAGATATCCCTGATGAACTTTAAATATTTAATGTTCAACCGCGGCAAAACAACACTTTCGAACCTGTTGAGCGCCTCGCATTTTGCAAGTCTGCACTGAATATTTGTGTTATGAGATGCCGCATCCTGCCTGAACAGGTGATTTATATGCTCTGATATTCTGTCGCGGTAAAATTTGCCTTCGCTCTGCCTGCTCCCCAAACCGAGTTCATCACAAATATATTCATTGAAAATCTGATTTGCATATAGTTTACACTTTCCGCCGTAAGATGACAAAATATCGGCTATCTTAACGGAGTTTTCAAAACTTAAATTTATCAGATAATAATTTTTGGGCTTGGCGTTAAACTTATTGAGGGAAAAATATTCGCAGATATACAATACGGCCTTATCTTCAACGCCGCTCAGGTCTGCGCACAGCGACACCATGTAGCGCCTTAAAAATTTGCAGCTGTCAGCTTTTTGCCTGTCGTTATTGAGCTTGAAATATTTTAATTTTTTCAGACCGTCGCATGCCCATCTTTCGTAGTCCTCTTCCATTATTTGAGTAACAAAGCCGATGACAGTTTGCACCCTCTGCAACGACTGTTCGCTTAAAATTGCTTGGCTCACAAGTTTATCTCCAAAATTAATTACTAATAAAATATTATCAAGTCATTTTTGGGTTGTTAAGTCTAAAACGACTTAACTTTGCTAATATATTATTATGAACATTGGGGAGAGGCTGATTGAGCTGAGAAAAGAGAAAAATATCAGCCAAATGGAATTAAGCAAAGCAACGGGAATCAGCCAATCGGCCATTGCAAGGTGGGAACTGAATAAATCGGAACCTACCGCCTCTGCCATTGTTATTCTATCTAAATATTTTGGTGAAAGTGCCGACTACTTGCTTGGACTGACAGACGATTGACCACCCGCTAAACGGGTGGTTTTTTATTGCTGAATGTGACTGCAACGCATTCATGATACGGTGCTTACGCACCTACAATCCCCCCTTCAAATCCCCCATTTACACAAGGGGGGCTTGGGTTTCTGTCATTTCGACTAAGTGAGCGACAGCGAACGCACGGAGAAATCTGCGGGAACGCAGTCCTAACTTCGTTTGAGAGATTTCTCCTCGTCGGGGCAAACTTCGCTCTATGCAAGCCGTAAACACACGCCTTGCGACTTTGCTACGTTGCCCCTCCTCTTCGCGCAAATACTACAGTTTTGCGCGAGTGCTATGGTTTATTATGCATATCTTCGGTCGAAATGACAAGAGAGAAAGGGCGGCACTAATCTTTTAATGCTTTTACTTGCAAAAATTGGGGGCGGTGATTATAATAATACGGAAACATATTTTTATTGAGAGAGTTTTTAAGCGGAATGGAAAACAACATTACAGGTAGCGCGGCAGGCGCGCCGCAGGGCGCGGACAGAGCGCAGGCCTTTTTTACAAAGGGCTGGGTTGTGTGCGTAGGCGCGATAATTTGCTGCATACTTTGGGGAAGCGCCTTCCCCTGCGTTAAAATAGGGTACACCTTATTTTCGGTGGATACCACGCATGTGCCCTCCATTATACTGTTTGCAGGGCTGCGCTTTACGCTTGCGGGGCTGCTTGTAATAATTTTCGGCTGCATACAGAAGAGAAAATTTTTGCTGCCCAAGAAAAACAATTGGTGGCGGGTGCTGCTTGTGTGCTGTTTTCAGGCGGTGGCGCAGTACATCTTCTTCTATATAGGTCTTGCCAACGTTTCGGGCGTGAAGGGCTCGGTTCTCAACGGATTGGGCGTGTTCTTCACCATTATTATTGCCTGCTTTGTGTTCCGCACCGAAAAATTTAACCTTGTAAAGCTTGCGGGCTGCATTTTGGGATTTTGCGGCGTGGTGCTGATAAACCTCGGCGGAGATTTCACCTTTGAATTTTCGCTGATGGGCGAGGGGTTTGTTATACTTTCGGGACTTTCGGCGGCGGTTGCGGCCGGGCTTGTGAAGATTTTTTCCAAATACGAGGACACCACCGCCCTGTGCGGTTGGCAGTTCTTCATAGGCGGGCTGATACTCATTGCCGTGGGCGCGGGATTCGGCGGGCATGTTATGCCGACGGGCGTTGGCTCGTACTTTATGCTGTTGTACCTTGCGCTGATATCTTCGGTGGCGTTCACGTTGCAGGGCTACATTGTGAAGTACAACCCCATATCTAAATTTGCCGTCTACAAGAGCACCAATCCCCTGTTCGGGGCGGTATTTTCCGCCATAATACTCGGCGAGAGCGAACAGCTTTTGAGCTACTACACTATTATTGCCATAATTTTAGTATGTTTAGGAATTTTTATAATTAATAAATTTGGAGAAAGGCACAAAAAAAATTGAAATTCGCCTTATTTTTAATTGTAAATTGTTTAAAGGTATGGTATAATCTTCAGGTAGAAAAATTGTTAAGGATGAAATTATGTATCAGGCATATCTTATAAGTTCTGTAGTTTTATATGTGTTGCTGTTTGTTGCAGCCGTTGTAGCTATTATACTTGTACTCTTTCAGCAGAGCAATTCTGACGGTATTCAGGGAATTACCGGTTCAAGCGAAACATTCTTCGGCAAAAACAAGGGCCGCTCGCTTGAGAGCAGAATGAAAAAATGGACATGGATTTGCCTTGCGGTTATCACCGTGTTGGCAATCGTTGCCTATGCAATTGCACTTGTTGCTACAAGTTTGCTTGGTTAAAAAAATTTTGGGGCGGCTGTTTAAACAGTCGCCTTTTATTTATATTAACGCAAGTTGTGCATAAGAGGATATGCACCAACTTGCCGTTATTTGAGGGCGCTGCCCTCGTGGACGCAATCCTAAATTGCCCTACTTTATATAATTGCGCCCACTTCACCTGCTGAGGCGAAAGTTTTCGCAAATTGGGGCCGCTGACGGCGAAATGAATTCGCCTTGCGACGTTAATAATTATAACACTCTTTCGCTTTGGAAGCACTACCAATGTCATCTTGAGCGAAAGGAGCGAAGCGAGTGAAGTCGAAAGATCTTGTTCAATTTCGTACCAAACAAGATACATTCGACTACGCAGGGGTTACCCCTGCTCCGCTCAGTATGACCCCTAAGCGGGGTACGACGACAGGGGGAAAATTTTTAAAAAATACATAAAATATTATTGGTGCTATGAAACTTAAGGAAAGTATTCTTATTAAAATTAAAGAGGGCAAGCTGACATTTAAAAATGCAAAGGCCATGTGCGACAGCCTTGGCATGAGGTATTCTGACCGCGACAAGGTTAAAAAGGCGCTCGCCGAGCTTGAGGACGAAGGCAAAATTATTAAGGACGGGCAGGGCGGCTACGCCACGCCCGAACAGTTGGGCGCATTCCGCGGCACCGTTCAGGGCAATGAGCGCGGATTTGCCTTTATTATTCCCGACGACAAGAGCGTGCGCGACGGAGACTTTTTTGTGCCCCGCCGTGCTTTAAACGGGGCGATGAACAGGGACAAGGTGCTAGCCGTGCACAAGCGCGGCACCGAGGACGAGGCCTACGTTGTAAAGATTATTGAGCGCGGACAAAAGAGAATTGTGGGCACGTTTGAGAAGGACAAGCGCGCGGGCTATGTTTTGCCCGACGACAAGCACTTTGACAGCGACGTTTATGTTCCCCTCTCCCTCTGCATGAATGCAAAGCCGGGCGACAAGGTTGTGGCGGAGATTACAAGCTACCCCAAAAACGCCATGGTGGGCGGCAAGATTGTGGAAATTTTGGGCGAGAGCGGCGATTTTTACACCGAGGAACTCTCCATAATCCGCAGCTACGGGCTGATTGAGGAGTTCCCCGCCGAGGTTGAGAGAGCCGCCGAGGAGGTCGCCCGCCAACCCATTACCCCCGGAAAGCGCAGGGATTTGAGAAATCTTCTGACAATAACCATTGACGGCGAGGACACGAGGGACATTGACGACGCGGTGTCCTTAGAGCGCGACGGGCAGAACTACGTTTTGGGCGTGCACATTGCCGACGTAAGCCACTATGTTAAGCTAAACGGCAAGCTCGACCGCGAGGCATACGCGCGCGGCACGAGCGTCTACTTCCCCGACATGGTGCTGCCAATGCTGCCCAAGGCGCTTTCGAACGGGGCGTGTTCCTTAAACGAGGGCGAGGACAGATATGCCATGAGCTGCTTTATGGTGTTTGACCAAAGCGGCAAGAAGCTTGGCTACGACATCTGCGAGAGCATTATAAAAAGCGACCACCGCATGACCTATACCGAGGTGACGGCAATTCTCGACGGCGACGAGGCTGTAACCAAAAAATATGCCGACATTGCGCCCATGCTGAGGGAGATGGAAAAGCTGTGCTTAAAGCTTGAAAAGAGGCGCAAGGCGGCGGGTTCTATAGACCTCGACGTCAAAGAGGCGCACATATACGTCAACGAACAGGGCGAGATTGTAATACCCGACTATGAACGCTCGGTTTCGCACAGAATAATCGAGCAGTTTATGGTGTCCGCCAACGAGAGCGTGGCAGACTTCGCATTCAATCGCAAGGCGCCATTTTTGTACCGCGTGCACGAACAACCCTCGCCCGAGAAGGCCTCTACCTTCTTTTCGTTTTTGAGAGATTTGGGAATAACCCCCATGGGCAACGTACAGGATTTGCAGCCTTCGGACTTTCAGAAAATATTAAAGGAGGTCGAGGACAAGCCCTACTCCCCCGTCGTCAACCGCGTGATGCTGCGCTCCATGCAGAAGGCGAGGTACTGCGAGGACAATTTGGGGCACTTTGGACTTGCCTCGCAATGTTACTGCCACTTTACCTCCCCCATCCGCCGCTATCCCGATTTATTCGTTCACAGGGTGCTTAAAAAACTTTTGGCAGGCGACGACGCGGGCGCCAAGAAGACCTACGGCCCCATAGCGCACGAGGCGGGCATTGACACGAGCGAGTGCGAAAGGCGGGCGGACATGGCCGAACGCGACGTGGACGACCTGTATAAAGTTGTGTACATGCAGGACAAGATTGGTGAGAAATTTGACGCAGTCATTTCCGGCGTGACCAACTTTGCCGTATTTGCCGAGCTGCCCAACACCATTGAGGGCATTATGCGCATTGAGACGCTGCCGCAGGACAGCTATGCCTTCATAGAGGAGAAATTTTTGCTCAAGGGCATTAAGCACTCCTTTAAGATAGGCGACCCTATACGCATTAAGGTTGCAGGTTGCGATTATGGCAATATGAGAGTGGAATTTGTTCCCATATGCGATTAACACATATGGGAAATGAATTGCAGACGATTATATCGTCTGCATGAATTGAACGCCAAAGGCGTTCATGAATTGGCTATGCCATGAATTCTCGCAATCTGCGATTGCTCCATTGAGGCGAAAAATAATTTGAAAGTATTTCTCACCACAATGCAAGCGAAGCTTGCAATTCATGCCGCCAATAGACTTGTCATTCCGACCAACGTGGAGAAATCTCGGAGCTACCATTGTCGCGCTTATCGCGCAGATTTCTCGACTTACGCTCGAAATGACAATGGTAGCGACGGACAAGGCTATGGCGGCAATTCATGAAAACGGCTTGCCGTTTTCAATTCATGCGAGCATAGCGAGCAATTCATTTACTTTACAATATTGATTAAATGGGCTATAATATAGAGTAATGAAGCAGATTGCATATAACCGCTCGGCGGGATTTGAATATTTTATTGAAGAAAAGTTTGAGGCGGGCATAGCCCTTGAGGGCGCAGAAGTTAAGGCCCTGAGGCAGGGCAACTGCAACCTTAAAGACAGCTTTTGTTATATTTCGGACGGCGAAGTATACCTAAAGAACATGCACGTACCACTCTACGACAAGAGCGGCGCCTTTAACAGCCGCGACAGCAAGCGGGACAGAAAGCTGCTGCTTCACCGCCGCGAAATTGACAAGATTACGGGCAAAATTCATGCAAAGGGCATGACGCTTGTGCCCATAAGCCTGTACTTTAAGGATAACCTTATTAAGGTTGAAGTGGCGCTCTGCCGCGGCAAGCAGAGCTTTGACAAAAAACGGACAATTAAGGAGCGCGACATCAAGCGCGACACCGACAGATTATTAAAGAATTATTGAGGTAATTTATGGATAAATACAATCTTGACACGCTTTGCGTGCAGGCGGGCTACAGCCCCAAGACGGGAGAGAGCAGAATTCCCACTATATGCCAAAGCACGACATTTTTTTACGGCGACAGTCAGGCCATGGCCGACTGCTTTGACTTAAAGAGCGACGGATATTTTTATTCGCGCCTTGAAAACCCCACCGTTGCGGCGTTCGAGGGCAAGGTTGCCGCGCTTGACGGCGGCGTTGCTGCCGTTGGCTGTGCGAGCGGCATGTCTGCCGTAACCCTCGCCGCGCTGACCATTGCCGGCGCGGGCGACAACGTACTGTGCAGTCAGGCGGTATACGGCGGCACCTTTAACCTGTTTGGCACCACCATGCCCAAGCTCGGCATTGAGTGCAGGTTTTTCGACCCCGACGACAGCGCCGAAGATATTGAAAAACTTATTGACGACAAGACAAAGTTTATTATAGCCGAGACAATAGCAAACCCTTCTATCGTGGTGCTCGACTTTGACAAAATTGCGGGCATCGCCAAAAAGCACAAGCTTGTATTCATGGTGGACAACACCCTTGCCACCCCCATTTTGTGCCGCCCCAAGGAGTTCGGAGCGGACATTGTGCTGTATTCCACCTCCAAATACATTGAGGGACATGCGGCGGCTTTGGGCGGAATGATAGTTGACTGTGGAACGTTCAACTTTAAGGACAACCCGAGATACCCTTCGTTCAACGTGCCCGACGAGAGCTACCACGGGTTGGTGTATGCCGATCTTGCCGTGCCCTTCGGCACCAAGTGCCGCGCTCAGCTGATACGCGACACGGGCGCTATAATGGCGCCCATGAACGCCTACCTTTCGTATCTTGGCTGCGACACGCTTGCGCTGCGCATGGAGAGACATTCGGAAAACGCCAAAAAAGTTGCGGCGTTCCTTGCAAAGCACCCCAAGGTTGCATGGGTAAAGCACGCCTCACTGCCCGACAACAAGTATCACGCATTGGCCGAAAAGTACCTGCCCAAGGGACAGGGCGGCATGATGAGCTTCGGCATAGACGGCGACATTGAAAAGTGCCGCACCTTTATGGAGGCCCTGAAGCTGATAACTCAGGAGACGCACGTCGCCGACGTGAGAAGCTGCGTACTCCACCCCGCCTCCACCACCCACAGGCAGCTTTCCGAACACGAACTTGAGATGGCGGGCGTGCCCCAAAATCTTGTGAGGCTTTCGGTGGGAATTGAGAACGCCGACGACATTATTGCCGATTTGGACGGCGCGCTGAAAAAAATTTAAGGTAAATGTATGCCCATAGTCATAGATAAAGATATACCGGCATTTAAAATACTGACGGGCGAGCGCATATTCTGCATGGATACCGACAGGGCGTTTTCGCAGGAGATAAGGCCGATTGAAATTGCAATTTTAAACCTTATGCCCACCAAGGAGACGACCGAGACGCAGTTTATGAGGCTGCTTTCCAACTCGCCCCTGCAGGTAAACATTACGCTTGTGCGCACAGCCACATACAACCCCACCCACACCGAGCAGGAGCATTTAAAGCGCTTTTACAAGTCATTCGACGAGATAAAAAATCGCAGGTTCGACGGCATGATTATAACGGGCGCGCCCGTTGAGAACATGGACTTTGAGCAGGTGGCCTATTGGCGCGAACTTGAGGAGATACTCGACTGGACGACGACAAACGTCACCTCCACCCTGTTCATCTGTTGGGGAGCGCAGGCGGCGTTGCACTACTTTTACGGCATAAAGAAGCACCCCCTGAAGGAGAAGTGCTTTGGAATTTTTGCACACCAACGCGTTTTCGACGGCGAGCAGGAGCCGCTCATGAGGGGAATTTCGGACGAGTTCCACATGCCACACTCCCGCCACACCATCATCTACGCCGCCGACATAAAGAACGTGCCCGAGCTGAAGATTTTGGCATTTTCGCGCAGGGCGGGCGCGAGCATAATAAAGAGCCTTGACAACAAGAGGGTGTTCGTTACGGGGCACATGGAGTATGACCGCGACACCTTAAAGAAGGAATATGAGCGCGACAAGGCCAAGGGACTTGACATCAAGCCGCCCGTAAACTACTTTGCCGACAAGGAGATGACCAAGGTGAAGATGAACTGGTCCTCCACCGCCAACCTGTTTTACATAAACTGGCTCAACTATTACGTCTATCAGGTTACGCCTTACATTCTTTGATAAAATTCTATCGGTTTTTTTGCACTATAATGGCGCGCCGCTTGCAAGCAAGCGGCGCGCCTCCTTTATACAAGGGAGACTGAAATTCAACCTTGCAATTGAAAGCTAAGCATGTTATAATTAATGCTGAAAACAACGGAGGACAATTAAATGGAATTTTACGAGGCAGTAAACAAGAGAAGAACGACAAGGCAGTTTTTACAAAAAGAAGTTGACTTTGAAGCCATTAAAAGAATTTTAGAGGCGGGCAACAAGGCTCCCACATGGAACCACAACCGCAATTGGCAGTACATTATTCTGCGGACGGACGAGGAAAAGGATTACGCCTTTGTCGAAGCGAAAAAGATTGCCGACAAGTTCGACGCCGACAGATACCTTAATATGCCGAGGCCCTACCCCATAACATTGGGGCAGAAGATGTACGGCTACGCCATGCCGAGGCAGTTTACTATGCTGAAAGACGCGCCCTATGTTATTATCCCACTGTTCAAGTCGAAGCAACTGAACGGCGAATATGTTTCCAAATTCAACCCCTTTGCCACCATTTGGTGCGTGATAGAGAATATCTTTTTGGCCGCCACCGCCGAGGGGCTGTCCTGCTCGATGAGGATACCCCTCAATCAGGAGCACGACATAGCTAAAGCAAAACTCAAAGTGCCGCCCACCTTTATGATACCCGTGTTCATAGGCATAGGTTACGCCGACCCCGATGAGCCGCAGTTGGAGCAGTATCACCCCGACCTCGACAAACAGATACGCTTTGGAAGATGGAAATGATTGTAAGAGAAATTGCCGTAAAGGACATAATAACAAAGTCAAACCTGCCTGTGTGCGATTACTCGCTCAACCCCTATGTGGGGTGCTAACACGGGTGCAGATACTGCTATGCCTGCTTTATGAAGCGGTTTACGGGGCACGAGGAAAAGTGGGGCGAGTTTATCGACGTCAAGTATTGGAAGCCCATTGCCCGCCCCGAAAAGTACGCGGGCAAGGAGATATTCATAGGCTCGGTCACCGACCCCTATCAGCCGTGCGAGGAAAAGTATAAGCGCACCCGCGCCGTTTTGGAACAGCTGCAAGGCTGCGGCGCAAAGCTGTCCATAGCCACAAAATCAGACTTAATTTTGCGCGACCTAGATTTGATAAAGTGTTTTCCCAACGCCCGCGTTTCGTGGTCGGTAAACACCCTCGACGAGAGTTTCCGCGAAGATATGGACCATGCCGTATCGATTGAGCGCAGGCTTGCCGCCATGAAGGCCTTTCACGACGCAGGCGTGCGCACCACATGCTTTATCTCCCCCATCTTTCCCGAAATTACCGACGTGAAGGCGATAATTGAGCGAGCGAAAGATTATTGCAACCTGATATGGTTGGAAAATTTAAACCTGCGCGGCACCTTCAAGCCGCAGATAATGGAATACATACAAAGTAAGCACCCCGAGCTTTTGCCGCTGTACCGCGACATATATACTCGCGGCGACAACGGTTATTGGCAATGGCTGGACGGCGAAATGCGCGAATACGCAAATCAAATCGGACTTGAATATGTGACCAACGACGACACGATGCGCCGCCCGTTTGAGGCTCCGCCCGTAATCGTCAACTATTTTTACCACAGCCAAATAAAAAAATCAGCCCAAAAGAGGTGAATTTATGCCCGAACTGCCCGAAGTGGAGACCGTGCGGCGGGTTCTTGAACCGCACCTTTCAAATAAGAAAATTACAGAAGTACGCATACATAACGCGCAGGTAATAGCCTCCCCTTCTCCCGAACAATTTATTGCAGGCGTGACGGGGCAGAGCATTGCCGCCTTTACGCGGCGGGGAAAGTATTTGCAACTGCTGTTTGAAAGCGGCGATCATCTCACTATTCACCTGCGCATGACGGGGTGTAATACCATAGAGCGACAGACCGCGCCGACGGAAAAGCATACGCACGTTGTAATTGCACTCGACGACGGCAGTCAAATGCGCTATGAGGACGTGCGCCGCCTCGGCAAAATGTGGTTTGCAAGGAGCGGCGAAGAGGACATAAGCGGCGCAAATCAATTGGGCATTGAACCGTTTGACGGCGCATTGAATGCGGCATATCTGCGGGGCAAATGCCAAAACAGCAGGAAGCCCGTAAAAACTATGCTGCTTGACCAAAGCATTGTGGCGGGCATAGGCAATATCTATTCGGACGAGATACTCTTTGCCGCACATATCCGCCCCGACAGGCCGTGCAATACGCTTACGGACAGCGATTTTGAACGGCTTGCGGCGACCATACCCGAAAGGTTAAACTACTTCATAGAAAAGAACGCCATGAGCTTTGAGGAATACACAATCAGCAAGGGAAAGGACTACCGCAACACTCCTTTCCTGTGCGTCTACGGCAAGGGCGGCGAGCCCTGCCCTATTTGCGGAGAAACTTTACAGCGCATTATCATCGGCGGCAGAAGTTCGGTTTTCTGTCAAAATTGTCAGAAATAAATAGTTGTTAAATTGAATGGCGCGCCGCTTGCTTGCAAGCGGCGCGCCATTTTGCTCTATAAAGTTATGTCTGATTACAGATAATACTGCAGGTTTGAGGAAGCGACCGTGAAGGTGTAGTAAACGGGGTTTTCCTCGCCTGAGCGGAGGACGGTAACCGTTACGCTGTCCCCTTCGCGGGCGGAAATGAGAACTTCGGTGAGGTTATACATGCGGGTAACGCTTACGTCTTCCTTGCAGGTGCCGTTTTCATCGCAAATTTTGATGCCGGTTATCTGATCGCCCGCCTGAAGGCTGCCGTCTGCGAGGGAGCCCGAGGAGACTTGGGAAACTTCGACGGTGTCTATTATCTCCACGAGGTTGGTGTCGTTATTCATATATGCCGAGCTTGACAAAGCTTGCGCTGTAACGCCGAGGACGGCCTTGTATATGCCGTTTGTGGCCTCGCCCGTCTGTTCGTAGCGGTCGATCATGCTCTGCACGACCCTGCGCACATTTGCCGCGGGGAGCGCGTGGCTGATGTTGTCCGAATATTCGCCGTCCTGAGTGGCGACCGTCTTTGAATTGATTATGCCGACGAGCTGACCTTCGGCATTGAACAGGCCGCCGCCCGAGTTGCCGCTGTAGATGGGAACGCTTGTGCGTATGGTGCGGTAAGTGAAATCGTCGGAGGTGTTGCTTGTTGTGTCGTACATATCGAGGGTGATATTTTCGCTGTCGACGCAGATTATGCCGTTGGTGGCGCTTATGCCGTCGCCCGCGGCGTTGCCGACCGCATACACCGTCTGACCGACGCTGACATTTTCGTCTGTCGACCACACCGCCTCCATTACCGAGCTGTTTTTGACCACATCGCTGTCTTCGACCTTGAGCAAGGCGATGTCGTAATTTATGGATGTGCCCACTATTGTCGCGGGGATGGCGTTGGTTTCGTCGATGTAGGTGTCGCCCTGACTGTCGGTATAAAGCGAGTACTCTTTGCCGTAGATGTAGACGTTGATGTCGGTGCTGTACTGTTCGTCTGCCGAGTTCATGAATACGACGTGGCAGTTGGTGACGATGTACATATCGCCCTCATCCTTATTCAGGTCTATTATGACACCCGAACCCTGCGAATAGTAAGTGTTGGTGCCGCCCTGCTGCTGCCAAAACGGGAAGCCGCCCGACGAGGAGGTTGTAACTTCAAACGAGGCCGTGACCTGTACGGAGGACAGGAGCGAGCGGTTGATGGCCGTCTGTAGAGAGGTGAGCTGCTCTGCCTCGGTGCCGTCGTAGCTTAAATATTCGGATATGAATTCAAGAAATGTAAGCTGACCGAGCCCTTCGTCTGCGCGGGCCTGATTGGTAGCTTCGTAAATGTCGTAAATTGAGACGTCCTGACCGTCCCTGCCGTCCGCCCCGAGCGAGACGGTGCAGCCTGCAAAGACAACTGTGCAGGCGATTACTGCGACTGATAGTGCCGCAACGAGAGTTTTGAAAATTAATTTCATTTAAACCTCTGCTTTTGCCCGACCGCAAAAGCGCGGTAAGGCACAATTTATAGTTTTACGCCGTTGAGCTTTAACAGCTGACGTGCGCTTTCTACGCTGTCGACGCCCGTCTTGTTCTTTACGGGCGCAAACTCCCTCTCCCTGACCACTTCGAAGGCGAGGCAGGAGCCCATGAGCCTGACTATGTCCACGGCCAAAGTTTCGAACTTGTAGCCGCAGGGCTCGGAAGGGGTCACCCTGACGCCGTTTTCGATGTGGGGAATGGCCTTGAAGGCGAGGTGACAGGGGAGCTTATCCCTGTAAATTTTATTTAAAACTTCCACCGAGAACAGGTAATTGAGTATTACGCCGTAACGGTAGGTGAGCTGGCCGTCCGCGTCGCGCAATGAGGCGAGTTCGGGAGGCATTTCGTAATATTCCACGATGGTGGGCAGACCGTCCTCCTTGCAGAGGACGCCCACGCGCTCTTCGGGAGCGGCCTTTTTGACGACCTTGCCCGAGCAGGCGCAGCCGCTTTGGAGCGTGGCGCCGATGAATACGGGGTCGCATATGCGCTGAAGGACGTTATCGACGGCATAGATGTTGAGCCATTCGATGCCCTCCTCCTTCAAAAGCTGAGCATAGCCCGCATCGACGAGCGAGGAGTACCAACCGCCGTTGCCGTTGGGGGAGAGAGATACCTTGTACTTTTCGTCGAGGTATATTTTGCCGTCCTTTGAGCATGTGGGGGCGAGCTTCTGTTCGTAGAAGTGTATCTTTTGCGGGTCGTAGCCGAAGTAATTGCACTCCTCAAAGTAGGCACGGGTTTGGGCGTCGTTGAGGTCGCTTGTCATGATGAATATGTGGAACATGCAGCCGGCCCTGTCCGTAACCTCTTTTATGTTGTTCATCTGCTGTTCAAAGATAGTCAGCTTGCGCGTGACGCCTATGTTGAACATGCCCTTGGGCAGGGACGAACCAAGTCTTGTGCCCTGACCGCCCGCAAGGAGAACTGCCGCCACTTTGCCCGAGCGCAGCGCCGAAAGGCCGGCCTCCTCATATTGCTGTTTTGAACACTCGATCTCCTCGACGGAGAGGGCGTCTGCGGGGGAGAGATTGCCGAGCTCCTTGGAGTGCGTGGCGCCAAGATTTTCGAGCACGGAAAAGTCTAACTTTTGGATATCGGAGAGCAGTTTTTGCTGCTGATCTGAGGTAAGTTCGTCGTAATAGTCGAGCAACTGAAGCTGACCGTATTTTGTAAGCAGCTCTTTTGCCTGTGCGTAGTTCATAGTTTTTGCCCCTTAAAGCTTTTTTTTACCATGAACATTATACATTATACAAAAAAGTATGTCAACCGCATTTTGGATTTGTGAAAAATTGATAAAAAATAAAAATGGTGGCGAACTATGCGGCGGACAGTGAGATATTTTACATAAATTTAACGCCAACGTCTTGAATTTTTTGAAAGGATAATATATAATAATTATTGAGATAATTTTTAAAAGGAGGCAGGATGAATGTATTGCAGCGTATGCGGAGAAAAACTTGCGTTGGTAGTGCATAAGCAGGAAGGGCTTGTGCCGTACTGCAAAAATTGCGGCGAGTACCGCTTTCCCCAATTTGCCACGGCAGTATCGCTTGTAGTTACCAACAGGACAAAGGACAAAGTTCTTCTTGCAAAGCATTTGGGACAGGAAGATTACATACTCATTGCAGGCTACATAAAGAAGGGCGAAACGGCCGAAAAAGCCGTCACCCGCGAGTTCAAGGAAGAGACAAAGCAGAATGTAGTTAAGTACAAATACATGTCTTCGCGCTATCATGAGCCGAGAAACGTTTTGATGCTCAACTTTCTTATCATTGCAGAGAACGGCGAAATAATTGCCGACCCCGAAGAGATTGAAGAATGCAGATGGTTTGACCTTGACGAAGCACTTGATTATGTAAGAAAGAATTCTGTGGCGGAGGCATTTTTGAAGAGCGCCATAACAGAGATTAAAAACAATAAAATTTAAGGAGGAAAATTTTATGCCCGACTGGGTTATACCCGTAATTATAGTGGCCGTGGTTGTGCTGATTATAATTATTATTGTATGCTGGGCTATTTCTGCAAGGAATAAATTTGTGGAAATGCGCAACAGCACCGAGGAGGCATTTGCGACGATAGACGTGTACCTTAAAAAGAGGTATGACCTTATACCCAACCTTGTGGAGACGGTGAAGGGCTATGCAAAGCACGAGAGTCAGACGCTTGAAAACGTTATACGCGCAAGAAACAATGCGGCGAGCGCCAACACCACCGCCGAAAAGATTGAGGCCGACGCGCAGCTTTCGAATGCGATAAAGAGTTTCAATATCGTAGCCGAGCGCTATCCCGAGCTCAAGGCAAATACAAACTTCCAAAGTTTGATGAACGAACTGAGGGGCATTGAAGGCGAACTTGCCAATGCGCGCAAGTACTACAACGCCATGGTCAAGAACTTCAACACACAGAAGGACATATTCCCCAAGTCTATCATCGCCGGCATGATGAAGTTGGAAAAATTCCCCTACTTTGAGCTTGACAGCGCAGAGGAGAGGAAGAACGTAAAAGTTAGTTTTTGACGCCGTTTGAGGCATTTGCCGTAGAGCGGTAAAGTAAAAGAGCGGTCACCCCACCGCTCTTTAATTGTAATGGGAGAAAAATATGATGAGAACGCGATTAAAGAAAAAGCTGTGGCTGTTTTTTGCGCTGATAGCGGCAATTTTTGCACTTATTTTGCTGCCATCCGCCTCCCCCTCCGCCGCTGCCGACGCGGCGAGTCAGCCATACTCGTTTACCATAAACCAATTTGATGTAAGCTACGACGTGCACCCCGACCGCACCATAGACGTTGAGGAACGGGTTACCATTCACTACACGGGCTATGCGAGCACGGGATTTTACCGCGATTTGCCCGTAAACGCGGGCGACAGGGTGTACAACGCCGACGTGAAGCAGCTGAACTCCGCCGGTGCGGAGACTGACGTGGACTACAGCGTGGAGATCGAGGACGAGCTTGTTATACTCAACATTGGCGACTACTCCAACAAGACCAACCAAACTATAACCTATGTCATTCGCTATGAGTACGCCGTGACGAGGCCGACGGCGGACAACGCGCTGTACCTGAACATAATAGGATTCGGCAGTGAGGCCGCCATAGAGGAGAGCCATGTAACCGTAAACCTGCCCGACGGATTTGAGAGCGCAAACCTGTATATAGGAAACTCCTCGACGGCGGTTGAGACCTTTACGGACGACGGCACAAACGTTATTGAAATTGACCTCAGCGATCTGAGAGCCTTTGAGGGCGCCACATTGGACATGTTTTTTGCCGACGGAGTGCTGTCCACGCGGTTTGACATAACGCCGTACATAATGGTCATTGCCGGCTGCGTGCTGCTTGCGGTGCTGATTGCAGTAAAGTTTTTGGCCTTCCGCAAAAAGGATCTGACGCCCGTAGTCACCTTTGCGCCGCCGAGGGGAATGGACCCCGTGGAGGTCAGCAAGCTGATTGACAACAAGGTTGAGAGCGCGGACGTTACCACGCTGATATATTATTGGGCGTCCAAGGGATATATTAAAATTGATTTATCCGACGAAAACGACCCCATACTCATACGCATAAACAGAGAGCTGCCCGCCGACACGCCCAAGCATCAGATTGTTATGTACAACGCGCTGTTCATGAACAGGGACATGGTTAAGACGAGCGAGCTTGAGGGCAGGTTCTACACAACAATTGAGCGGGTTAGGAAGCTTGTCAACGAAAAGCACACGGGGCTCTACACCAAAAAGAGCATATGCGCTTCGCTGATTTTTACTCTGTTGGGCGGACTTCTGATGGTGCTTGCGCCCATTGTATGCGGAATGGCGGGCATAAACGCCTCACTCTTCTACTACCCCGCCTTTTTGGCGCTTGTGCCGGCTTTCATAGTTTACGGCGTGACCGAGACATATGCCTATTCCGTACACAAGTTCAAGAGCTCCACAAGGGGGTTGATGATATGCGGGGTAGTGCTGCTGTGCGCGCTGTTCACGGCGCTGTACGCATGGCTTGTGCCGTCGGCGATAATTGAATTGATACCAAAAATAATAGTGTGCATTGTGGCGTACATTGTCATAATAATTTCGGTGACGCTGATAACGCGCACCGACCAATACAACGCCGAGCTCAACGAGATTATAGGGTTCCGCAACTTTATACTGCATGCAGAAAAGGACAGGCTGGAACTTATGCTGAAGGACGACCCCGAATTTTACTACAAGATACTGCCCTATGCGCAGGTGATGGGCGTTTCGGACATATGGGAGGACAAATTCAAGGCGCTGACGGTTGAGCCTCCGCAGTGGCTGATTGACCCCATGGGCAACTTTGTGACCTTTGCGCTTGTAAACAGGGCGGTGAGGATGAGCGCCATGTCCTTTACGGCATGCATGGTGGCAAGGCCCAACGCTCCCTCAGGGCGCTCCTACTCGGGTGGCGGACGGAGCGGAGGAAGCTTTGGCGGACACGGAGGCGGAGGCCACGGTGGCGGCGGTTTCCGCGGAAGATAATATTTGACACAACAGGCGGCGCGGACGAAAACTTCGTCCGCGCCGCAAATTTTTTTATTGAATTTACTGTTCGTCTGCCACCTGAACTTTGACTTTGGTGGATATGCCCTCCAAAAGTTTGATATCTACATCGTATACCCCCACCATTTTTATGGGATTGGCGAGCACTATCTTTTTCTTGTCGACATCGTACCCGGCGGCGGCCATTGCCTCGGCAACGTTGGCGCTTGTGACCGAGCCGAACACCTTGCCGCCCTGACCGACCTTTATGTTGACGGTGAAGGTTTTGCCCTTGAGTTCGGAGGCGAGGGCGTGCATGGCCTTTATCTCCTCCTGCTTATGATAGTCGGCGGCAGCCTTTTTCTGCTTTAAATCGTTGATTTTATTGGACGTTGCGACCTCGGCAAATCCCTTTTTGACGAGAAAGTTGCGGGCGTACCCCTCGTTCACGTCGATGAGGTCGCCCTTTTTGCCCTGTCCCTTTACGTCCTGCAATAAAATTACCTTCATAAAATATCTCCTTCGGTTGGCGGTGCGCGTATAGCTTTATGCCGAAAGCGCCCTGCTATGCCATGCGTTTTACTTTTTATCACAATAATTTTAAACCATAAACGCAGTTTTGTCAATAGCCGCGCGAATAAAGGGCGCGCATTGTGGGCAAAATAATAACAGCGCTACCCGCGGCATATGCGGCGGGAGCAAACGGAGGTATTATGGAAAACATCAATTTCGGCATAGCCTGCGACGTGAACATGTGCAGGTACAATCACGACGGATGCAACTGCACCCTCGACAAGATTCAGGTGGGCAGCACGCACAACAGCGAACAGTGCACCTGCTGCAGAAGTTACATCGAAAAGTAATTATAAAGGCCGCGCCCGAACGGGCGCGGCCTTTATAATTATGGTAAAACAATCCCTCCGTCACGCTTAAGCGTGCCACCTCCCTTTACACAAGGGAGGCAGAAAAAAATGCTTTACCTTATAATTTATTTATTGAAGTTGCTCTTCAGGGTGACTATTTCAGAGAGGACGGTGGTTGCGCCGTCGGTACACTTTTTGTAGTAGCCCGTGCGCATGAGCTGATAGGGCTTTTGGTCCTCGCCGTCGACCACATAGGGTTCGCACATGCCCTTAAGCACGCTTTCGCTTTGGGGGTCGAGGCGCTCGGCATAGTCCTGATCGGGGTACTGCTCATCCTTTAAGAGGGGCTTATACCGCCTGAACTCTACCACCCTTCCGTACTTTGCGTCCACCCAATGGATGACGCCCTTGGCCTTTATGTCGCTCTTTACCTCGCTGCCCGAGCGGGTCTCGGGGAAGTAGGTGCAGAATATCTCCTCCACCCTGCCGTCGGCGCCCACCTTTACGTCGTCGCAACGGACGATGTAGGCCGCCTTCAAGCGCACGTTTGCGCCATTAGT
The DNA here is from genome assembly GCA_944354265.1 of uncultured Clostridia bacterium. Classification (GTDB taxonomy): domain Bacteria; phylum Bacillota; class Clostridia; order Christensenellales; family Borkfalkiaceae; genus Coproplasma. The sequence goes on from CALVPX010000001.1 coordinate 69,153, forward strand.
TAAGCGCTTGTACTTGGGAGGGGGGTCGAGCGCGAAGTCGTCGCGGTCGATATACACCGTGCCCGTGAACTTTACCTTGCGGGTTGCGCCCGTGCCGTCGGTGGGGTTGATTTCGAAGTCGAGCTCCTCCTCTCCCTCGTAATTTGTTATGGTCAGCTTGACGGGGTCGAGCACGGCCATGGCTCTTTCGGCGGTGGCGTTGAGTTCGTCACGGATGCACTCATCGAGCTGTGCGAGGTCGACGACCGAATAGTTTTTGGCGACGCCGACGTCGGCGCAGAACTTTTTGAGCGCCTTAGGGGGCACGCCGCGGTTCTTTAAGCCCATTATGGTGGGCATGCGGGGATCGTCCCATCCGCGGACAAAACCTTCGTCGACGAGTTTTTTGAGGTACCGCTTGGACATGAGCATGTTGGTTATGTTGAGGCGGGCGAACTCTATCTGACGGGGTACGGGGGCGGGGAAGCCTGCCTTTTCGATGACCCAATCATAGAGGGGACGGTGATTTTCAAACTCAAGCGAGCACAGCGAGTGGGTTATGCCCTCAATAGCGTCGGATATGGGGTGGGCATAGTCGTACATGGGATAGATGCACCACTTGTCGCCCTGACGGTAGTGGGGAACGTGCGCTATGCGGTAGATGACGGGGTCGCGCATGTTGATATTGGGCGACAACATGTCTATCTTCGCCCTCAACACCTTTGCGCCGTCGGGATATTTACCCGCCTTCATTTCGCGGAAGAGCTGCAAGTTTTCCTCCACAGACCTGTTGCGGTAGGGGGAGTTTGTGCCCGGCTCCGTGAGTGTGCCGCGGGTGGCGGTTATCTCCTCGGCGGAGAGGTCGCACACATAGGCGTTGCCGTCCATTATATACTTTTCTGCAATTTCGTACAGCTTGTCGTAGTAGTCGGAGGCAAAAACGAGCTGATCGTATTCAAAGCCCAACCACTTTACGGCGTCGATTATGGAGTTTACATACTCATAATCTTCCTTGGCGGGGTTGGTGTCGTCCATGCGCAGGTTGAGCTTGCCGTGGTACTTTTCCTTGACGCCGAAATTGATGCACAATGCCTTTACATGGCCTATGTGCAGATAGCCGTTGGGTTCGGGCGGGAAGCGGACGACAATCTGATTGCCGCGGCTTTCGAATTTGCCCGCTTCAAGTTCCTCGTTGATAATTTGTTCGATAAAGTTTGTAGCTTCGGGAAGATTCATATTTCTCACAAAAATTATGCGCTGGCGACGCGCAATAATTTTTCGTGATTTTTGGGAGCTCCGCTCCCCTTTGCGCGATGCCTTATAGCACTCTATTATTAATCGCGCAAATTCACCTCGGCTGAGGCGCAGGTATGCGCAAATTGGGGCTGCTGCGGGGAAGTCAATTCCCCTTGCAACGTAAGTTATTTAAAAGTTCACAGAAATCAGGAGAGACCTGTTATTTTTCCGTTTTCGTCAATATCTATCTTTTCGGCGCAGGGGACTTTGCCGAGGCCGGGCATGAGCATTATGTCGCCGGCGATTGCCACGATGAAGCCCGCGCCGCCCTTATAGATTATATCCCTTACATGGACAGTGAAACCTGTGGGACGGGCAAGTTTTTTGGCATCGTCCGAGAGAGAGTACTGCGTCTTGGCAATGATGACGGGCAGACCCTTTATGCCGTTCTGCTCTATCTCTTTAAGCGACTGTTCGGCGCGCTCGGAATAGGTTGCGCCGTCGCCGCCGTAAATTTTGGTTACAATGTCGTTTATCTTGGTCTTTACGTCGTCCTCTAAGTTGTAGGCATAAGTAAGCTTTTCCTTACCTTCACACTTTTCAAGTACGGCACGGGCGAGCTCTTCGCCGCCTTCGCCGCCCTTTAAGAATACGTCGGTGAACACCGCCTTGGTGCCTGCCTGTTCGCACGCCTCCATTACGGTTTTTATCTCCTCCTCGGAGTCAGTTGCAAACCTGTTCATGGCGACGACCACGGGGCGCGAATATACCTTTTTCATATTTTCGACGTGCTTTAAGAGGTTGGGAAGCCCCGCCTTCAAAGCCGAAACGTCGCTTTGGGTGAGGTTGTTTTTATCTGCCCCGCCGTGAAGCTTTAGGGCCTTGACGGTGGCGACCACCACCACGCAGTCGGGTGCGATGCCCGCGACGCGGCACTTGGTGTCGAGGAATTTTTCAGCGCCGAGGTCTGCGCCGAAGCCGGCTTCGGTGACGGCGTAGTCGGCAAAACTCATGGCGGCGTAGGTTGCGCGCACAGAGTTGCAGCCGTGGGCTATGTTTGCGAAGGGGCCGCCGTGGATTATGGCGGGAGTTCCCTCCAATGTCTGAACGAGGTTGGGATTGATCGCATCCTTTAATAGGGTTGCCATTGCGCCCTCGGCGTGCAGCTGACGGGCGTAGACATATTGACCCTTGGAGTTGACGCCGACGACAATGTTGCCCAAGCGCTCCTTTAAATCTTTAAGGTCGCGGGCGAGACATAAAATTGCCATTACCTCGCTTGCGGCAGTAATTTCAAAGGATTCCTTACGTTCATAGTCGGCGCAGCCCTTCATGTTGCCCGCCTTACAAGTAAGGAGGATGTCGCGCAGGGCCCTGTCGTTCATGTCCATGCAGCGGTGGAAATTTACCCTTTGAATGTCGAGGGCGTTGCCGCGGAAGATGTGGTTGTCTATCATGGCGCACAGGAGGTTGTTTGCCGATGTTATGGCGTGCAGATCGCCCGTGAAGTGCAGATTGATGTCTGCCATGGGCACTACCTGCGCATAGCCGCCGCCTGCCGCGCCGCCCTTTACGCCGAACACGGGACCCAAGGAAGGTTCGCGAAGAGCGAGGCAGACCTTTTTGCCGAGGCGGGAGATGCCGTCTGCAAGTCCGATTGAAACGGTGGTTTTGCCCTCGCCGCTCGCCGTGGGGTTGATTGCCGTGACCAATATAAGCTTTGCTTTGGGGTTGAGATTGGAAACGTTGATTTTTGCCTTGTACTTGCCGTAGAGCTCAAGGTCGTCCTCCGACAGTCCGAGCTTTTGGGCAATTGTGCGGATGTCCTTAAGTTTGCAGCTCTCTGCAATTTCAATGTCGCTGAGCATATACGCACCACTCCGAAGTGATAATAATTCCTTAAGATTATATCACACAACAAACAAAAATGTATATACTTTTGGCGCAGTTTTTATAAAATTATAAAAAATTTTGGCCGTACGCGCTGAAAAAGTTACATTCGCTTGACTTGCGAAAAGTTATTTAATAAAATAGTTGTATTGAATATTGAACGTGCGCATTGCTGCCAAGTGCGCCGAAGGAGTAATTTTATGGCTGAAAACAAGAGAGCGGTGACGCAGGAAAAGCTTGTTGCACTCTGCAAAAACCGCGGATTCATATTCCCCGGAAGCGAAATTTACGGCGGCCTCGCCAATACATGGGACTACGGCCCCTTGGGCGTGGAGCTTAAAAACAACATTAAAAAGGCGTGGTGGAAAAAGTTTGTAACCGAAAACACCTTGAACTGCGGCGTGGACTGCGCCATACTCATGAACACGAGAACATGGAAGGCTTCGGGCCATTTGGGCGGTTTTTCCGACCCCCTTATGGACTGCAAGAACTGCAAGACGAGGCACAGGGCCGACAACCTTGTTGAGGCATATGTGGCAAAGCACAACATGGACGTAAAGGTTGAAGCTATGGACAACGACGCCTTGGAGACGTTCATTAAGGAGCACCATGTGGTATGCCCCGTGTGCGGCAAGAGCGACTTTACGCCCATAAGAAAGTTCAACCTGATGTTCAAGACCTTTCAGGGCGTTACCGAGGACAGCGTAAACACCGTTTACCTCCGCCCCGAGACGGCGCAGGGCATATTTGTAAACTTCAAGAACGTGCAGCGCTCGACGCGCATGCGCGTGCCCTTCGGCATAGGGCAGATAGGCAAGTCCTTCCGCAACGAGATAACGCCCGGCAACTTTATATTCCGCGTGCGCGAATTCGAGCAGATGGAGCTTGAGTTCTTCTGCAAGCCCGGCACAGACCTTGAGTGGTTCAACTATTGGAAGGAATACTGCCGCTCATTCCTGCTCTCGCTCGGCATGAAGGAAGAAAATTTAAGACTTCGCGACCACTCGCCCGAGGAGCTCGTGTTCTACTCCAAGGCGACGACCGACTTTGAATACAAATTTGCCTTCGGTTGGGGAGAACTTTGGGGCGTTGCCGACAGGACGGACTACGACCTGACACAGCACCAAAACGAGAGCGGCGAGAGCATGGAATACACTGACCCCGTGACCAACGAGAAGTATATTCCCTATGTAATAGAGCCCTCCCTCGGTGTTGAGAGAATGGTGCTTGCGTATCTGACCGACGCCTACGACGAGCAGGTGATTGACGAGGCCAAGAAGGATGTGAGGACCGTTTTGCACCTCCACCCCTTCCTTGCGCCCTACAAGGCCGCCATTCTGCCCCTGCAGAAAAACCTCTCCGAAAAGGCGGAGGAAATTTACAAAAACCTTGCCAAAAAGTTCTGCGTGACTTACGACGTGACGGGCTCTATAGGCAAGAGATATCGCCGTCAGGACGAGATTGGCACGCCCTTCTGCATCACCATTGACTTTGACACTCTTGAGAACGACACCGTTACCGTACGCGACCGCGACAGCATGGAGCAGATTCGTCTGCCTATTGCCGATCTTGAGGCGTACATTGAAAAAGCAATAGAGTTCTAATAGTCACAGCAATGACATGCACGGTTTTAATCCCGCAAGATCTTTCGACTTCGTGGCGGCAGGCGGCAGCCTGCCGCCACTTCGCTCAAGATGACATAGAGGGGAAAACGGGCAGATAAACCGCCTGCGGCGAACGCTGTTCGCCGTAGGCGTTATTTCAATAAATTAAGTTTTACACTTTTACACTTCAAAGGGGAAATGGTAACGGCGTTTGAGGGGATTTCTCCGCTACGTTCGTCGGCTATACCTCCTCTCTTCGGTCGAAATGACAAGGGGCGGCACAATCGGGAAAACCCAACTGTAGTTTAAAAGCGCATTTGTCAAGCTGTTTTTGATTTTTTATTATAAACACCTCGCCCTTGCAACTGTGCGCAGCCGAGTAAAGCCCACGACGACGGGAGCGCGTTCGGCCGTCCCAAAGAATCCATTTTGCAAACTCGAAGTCGAACTTTTCAGGGCAGGGCAAATCGGGGCGCGGACGACCCTTGAATTTTTTATAGCGCGAATAGGCGCGGCGGAGACATGCAAATCGGTTAAAGGCGAGAAAGATAAGCACGTCACATTCCTCAAACCGCTGAGGATAGGCATACCTGTAATTGCCTTCGATAATGTAATTTGCATTGCTGCGGGCAAATTGTGCGACGATTGAGTCAACTTCTTCGTGCGGGCGGTGCTGCCAATTGCCATACCAATACACGCCGTCGAGGTGCAGACATGGAATGTTGAGTTCTTGCGAAAGGGCGCGGGCAAGCGTAGACTTGCCCGCGCCCGAATAACCTATTATACAAATTTTCATGTCAGTTCAAAGGGGAAATGGTAGCGGCGCTTTGGCGAGATGCGCACTTTGCCGTTGAGGCGGTTTATAATGCCGCCGTCAAATGCCTCCTCCCCCGCGGCGCGCACGGCGACGGTGAAGGTTACGCCGCTGTCGTAGGCCGTGTTTATGAGCGAGCAGTCGTTTTCGGAAAAATAGCGTTTGGCGAGCTCGGCAGAAGAATAGTCGACGGAGTATTCGCCCTCGGCGCACTCCTCGTAGGAGACAAGTTTTGCGGCGGTCAAATTTTCAGCCACGCTGCCCGAGTAGGCGCGCACCAAGCCGCCCGCACCAAGCTTTATACCGCCGAAGTAGCGGGTCACCACCACCGCCGCCTGCACTAATTTTTTGGCCTTCAACACCTCGAGCATGGGCATGCCCGCCGTGCCCGAAGGTTCACCGTCGTCGGAAAAGCGCAGAAAGTTGCCCTTTTCGTCGCAGATATATGCGTAGCAGTTGTGGGTGGCGTCGGCAAATTCCTTGGATATGCGCGCGATGAAGGCCTTGGCCTCCTCCTCGCCCTCGACATGGGCGGAGGTTGTTATGAACTTGGATTTTTCTATAACTTTTATAGTGCGGCATTCGCCCGAGATTGAGAGGTAGTTCATGTTGTTGTGAAAGATATATTATCCCTCTTTTGTCGGCGCGTTACCGCGCTAGATACATTCGACTTCGCTCAGTATGACAAAAGATGGCATGGCGCCCGTTGTCCGTCGTTACACTCCGAGATCTTTCGACTACGCTCAAGATGACAACGGGAAAATACGCAATTGACAAAAGAGGGATTGCGTTAATTTTTATAATTAATGTTTTCACCCAAAACCACGCTTTTGGGTGAAAGGCCCCAATTTGCGCATACCTGCGGCTCACCTGAGGTGAAGGCGCACAATTATATTATTGAGGGCTATTTAAGATTGTGCGCCGAGGAGCGGAGCTCCTAAAACTAACGGGAAATTGGTGCATGTCCTCCAATGCACAATTTCCGTTAATTGAATTTTATTCGTATATGCACTTTCTTGCCCTTGTGGATGACGTCGCCGTCGGAGACGGGGGCGTTGATGTCGGTGACTTTGTCTTCGTTGAGGGACACGCCGCCCTGCGCGATCAGCCTGCGGGCCTCGCCGTTGGAGGAACATATTCCCGCAGCGACGAGCACGGGGATTATCGTTTTATTTTCAACGGAAACCGTCTTTTCGGGCAGATTGTCGCCGCCGCCGAATGCCGCCTGAGCCTGTGCCTGCGCGGCATTTGCCTTTTCCGCGCCGTGGACGAGCTTTGTGAGCTCGTATGCAAGAATGGCCTTCTTTTCATTTATGCGGGAGGCGTCCCACTTCTCCATTTCGTAAATTTGCTCAAGGGGAATGAAGGTGAGCATCTTTATGCACTTCATGACGTCGGCGTCATCGACGTTGCGCCAATACTGATAGAAGTCGTAGGGGCTTGTCTTGTTTTCGTCAAGCCAAACGGCGCCCTTTGCAGTCTTGCCCATCTTTTTGCCCTCGCTGTTGAGCAGCAGGGTTATGGTCATTGCGTAGGCGTCCTTGCCGCTCTTTTTACGGATGAGCTCGGTGCCGGCGAGCATGTTGGACCACTGATCGTCGCCGCCGAACTGCATGTTGCAGCCGTAGTGCTCGTTTAAATACCAAAAGTCGTACGCCTGCATTATCATATAGTTGAACTCGAGGAAGGAAAGTCCCTTCTCCATACGCTGTTTGTAGCACTCGGCACGCAGCATGTTGTTGACCGTGAAGCATGCGCCCACTTCGCGCAGCAGTTCAACGTAGTTGAGCTTTAACAGCCAATCGGCGTTGTTGACCATGATCGCCTTGCCGTCGCCGAATTCGATGAAGCGCTCCATCTGCTTTTTGAAACATTCGCAGTTGTGGTTGATGACCTCGTCGGTCATCATGGTGCGCATGTCCGTGCGGCCTGAGGGGTCGCCTATGTGACCCGTGCCGCCGCCGACGAGGACGACGGGCTTGTTGCCCGCCATCTGCAACCTCTTCATCAGGCAGAGCGCCATGAAGTGGCCGACATGCAGACTGTCGGCTGTGGGGTCGAAGCCTATATAAAAGCGGGCGCCGCCGCCGTTGATGAGCTCCCTTATTTCCTCCTCATCGGTCACCTGAGCGATGAGCCCGCGGGCCTTAAGTTCTTCGTAAATTCCCATATTAAGGATATTTCCTCCCGTTAAGATTTTCAAATAAAAGCCTTTAAAAAGAAGGCGTTACATTTATTTAAGTATTAATATAGGCGGTTTACCCATCGGTAAACCGCCTTTCACCCAAAATTTGATTTACCCCGCGACAAAGCGCGCATTACTTATTAAAGCAATACGAGCAGGCGCGGTAATAGAGATGTGCAAACTTTAAGCCAATCATATAAAAATTATAGCACGCGTCATAATACACTGTCAAGTTATTCACCCAAAAAATCCTCGGGTTTGAGGTATTCGCGCGCCTTTTGAATGGCCTTTTTTTCTATGCGGGATATGTAAGAGCGGGAAATGCCCAACTTTTTTGCCACCTCGCGCTGTGGAAGGGGCACGCCGTCCTCAAGCCCGTAGCGCAGGGTGATTATGGTGTATTCGCGCATGTTGAGTATGTTTTTTAAGAGCTTGACGAATTTTTCCTTGCGGATGGACTGTTCCACCTGCGAAAAGACGGACTCCTCCTCCGCCACCACATCCATTATCGTCAGCTCGTTGCCGTCCTTGTCGAAGCCGACGGGGTCGGAGAGGGAGAGCGTGTTTTTGTGCTTTTTGCCTGCGCGGAGGAGCATTAAAATTTCGTTTTCGATGCAGCGGGCGGTGTAAGTGGCGAGCTGCGTGCCCTTGCCCTCCTGATAGGTATTTATGGCCTTGATGAGACCGATGGAGCCGACGGACATAAGGTCGTCAGTTTCGGCGGCGCCCGAGTACTTTTTGACGATATGCGCGACGAGGCGCATGTTGTGGCGGACGAGAATATTTTTTGCCTCTGCATTGCCCGCACGGGCCAAGGCGAGGTATTTTTTCTCCTCCTCGGGCGGAAGGGGCTTAGGGAATGACCCCTTGCCCTGCACCACGCCCGTAAACACAAAAATTTTTGAAAGCAGCAGCCCTATTACATCGAAAAACATATAAATCCCCCCTTTTTGCTAAGTTTACTAACTTATGATTTGCGGGGGTTGTACTATGTGTGGGGACAGGCTGAAAATAAACATAAATATTTGTGCTCCCCTTGACTATTTACACAGCTAGTGTTAAACTGAAAGTGCAAAGCATACTCGACAACTGAAGGAGATGAAATGATGAAAAAAGTCGTAATGTTTGTGCTTGCACTGATAACGGCGCTCGGCCTTGTGTTCGCCCTGCCTGCGTGCACGCCATCGAACGAGGGCACTACCCCCGGTGACTTGACCGAGGAGGAACATCCCGACGACAACGACGAGCAATCCCCCGGCGACAAGCCCGAACCTGAACCCGAACCTGAGCCTGAACCCGAACCTAAGCCTGAACCCGAACCTGAGCCCGGACATGGCGAACAGGAACTTAACTACACAATTTCACCCGACAACAGCTTTTACACCGTATCCGGCATAGGCACGGTGACCGACGATGAAATTGTTATTCCGTCAACATATCGCAATCTGCCGGTCAAAAACATTGGCGAATACGCATTCTTCGGCTGCAACTCGCTTACGAGCGTAACCATTCCCGAGGGAATTGTTTCAATAAATGACAGTGCATTCTACGACTGTTTATCGCTTACAAGCATTTCCCTGCCGGAAAGCATTGAGAACATAGGCGAAAACGCATTCTACAACTGCATAAACCTCATTGAATATGAGGACGGCATAGGATATGTCGGCGAATGGGTTGTAGCCTGCGAAAATCCTCCGGAAAATACTACCCTCCGCGAAGGTACTTTGGGCATTGGTAACGGTACGTTCAGCCATGAGGCGATTGAGGAAATAACCATCCCCAGCGGAGTTAAAACGATAGGCTTCATGGCGTTTTACGACTGTGCATCGCTAAAGAGCGTGACCATTTCGGAGGGGGTTACAACCATTGGACCAAGCGCATTCAGCGAGTGTAGCTCACTAACCACCCTTTCACTTCCTGACAGCATTACAGATATAGGAAGCGGGGCATTTCAGTCGTGCGATTTGCTCAATTACAACGAATATAATGGTTTCCTTTATTTGGGCAACGACGCCAACCCCTATGTCGCTCTCGTGATTTCCAACGAGCCGAGCGTTACAAGTTATGATATACACAGTCAGACAAAGGTGATATGCGACTACGCATTTTACGGGTGCACCTCGCTAAAGGACGTGACCATTCCCGAGGGAGTCAAGACCGTTCAAAGTTTTGCTTTTTATTACTGCAATGCGCTTGAGAATGTGACTATTCCGGACCGCGTAACATTTATTGGCGAGTCTGCATTCGCCAACTGCAGTGCGCTTAAAGAAGTCAGAATAGGCAAAGGAGTTGCGACCATAAGCCCGGACGTTTTCGCATGGTGCACCGTACTAGAGAGTGTGACCATTCAGGACAGCGTTACAACAATTGCCGAAGGTGCCTTCGCCAATTGTAAATCGCTGAAGGCGATATACTACTGCGGCACCGAAGAACAGTGGAACGCAATTGAGTTTGGCACAGGAAACGACTGTCTTAAAGATGCAGAGGTGTTCTACAACTGCGAGTGAGAACGATGACAACGCAGAAGTCAGGCGGCGGGGGCGCCGAAAGGCGCCCCCGCCGCGTTCATTATACCACCGCGCTTATATGTGTTTTACATGCCTAAGAATTCGACGCCCTTGAGCATGACGTCGTTGACGAGGTCGCTGACGAGAGAGTAAAAAATTACCTTGCCGTAGCGCTCGCTTTTGACGATGCCGAGATTTTTTAGCAGCCGCAATTGGTGCGAGACCGTGGTCTGATTGATATTGAGTATGCGCGACAGGTCGGTTACGCACATTTCTGATATGGCGAGGGCGGAGAGCATCCGCACCCGGGTGGGGTCGGCGAAGATTGAAAAGAACATTACTACGCTCTCCAACACGTCGCCTTCGGGGACGTATTCGCGCACCAAATCTGCCGTTCTTTTGTCCAACAACATCATATCCTGCATAATATCACCTCTTTATTCAATTATAAGCGCATATGCAGAAATATCAATATTTTATTTTGTACAGTTGTGACGATATAAATGTTTTATTGTCTTATAATAAATATACGCTTGAAACACAATTGGTTTTCAAGCGCATTGAGTGTGACGATTTAGAAGGGCTTTTAACAATCCCCCCTTCGATTCAGGCTCCCTTGTGTAAAGGGAGCTGGCGCGGACGCGCCTGAGGGATTGTTACCTTATTTAATTTACTACGGCGGCTCCGCCGCCTACAATCCCCCCTTTAATCCCCCCTTTACACAAGGGGGGCTTGAAGTGGGTACTCTCGTCCCCCTTTACACAATGGGGATTGGGGGTGCGTTAACTTTTTTATTTCTCTTCGATGCCTGTTACGGTGTAGCCGGCTTCCTCCACTGCCGCTTTTATCTGCTCGTCAGAGACGGCGGCCTTGCTGTGGACAACGGCACACTTCTTTTTGAGCTTTACGTCCACCTTTTCGACGTTTTCAACGGCGGAGATCGCCTTTTCTACGCGGGCGGCGCAGTGTTCGCAGGACATGCCTTCGATTGAAACTATCTTTTTCATACCATCAACTTCCTTTTGATTTATTATATTTTCATGGTCGCCGACATGGACGGCCTTTAAATTTTTATTTTTATACAGCAGCAGCCTTAAGGCGTTGCCGACGACAAACAGCGACGACAGCGACATACATGCGGCGGCTATCATGGGATTGAAGGTGAAATTGAACGCCGAAAAGGCGCCCGCCGCCACGGGGATCATGACTACGTTGTAGATGAACGCCCAGAACAGATTTTCCTTGATGTTGCGCACGGTGGCACGGCTTAAATCGAACACGGTGTCAAGCGTGCGGATGTCGTCAGAGACGAGGACGACGCCTGCGGAGTCGATTGCCACGTCCGTGCCCGAGCCGATTGCAATGCCGACGTCGGCCTGCTTTAAGGCGGGGGAATCGTTTATGCCGTCGCCAACCATGGCGACGCAGCCGCCGACCGACTGAACGTTTGTGACGGCGTTGAGCTTATCTTCGGGCATGACCTCGGCGACAAACTCGTCAATGCCCACACTGTCGGCGACGGCCTTGGCGCAGGTTGCATTGTCGCCCGTGAGCATTGCCACGCGCATGCCACGCTTTTTGAGGAGGGCGACCGTCTGTGCAGCGCCGTCCTTTAACCTATCGGAAACGGCGATGAGAGCGGCGACCTTGCCGTCCTCGGCGAGGTGCAGAACGGTCTTGCCCTGAGAGGCGAGCTCTTCAGCCTTTTTGGAGATTGAGGCGGGAATATGCACCGACGAAAGCAGTTTGGCGTTGCCCAAGAGATAGGTCTTGCCACCGCATTTTGCCTTGGCGCCCTGACCGACGACATACTCGAAATCGGTCACTTCAACGCTCTCGGGGTGGTAGTTCACCACGCACTTTGCAAGGGGGTGGTTGGAGTGCTTTTCTATGCCCGAGGCGATTGAAAGCAGCTCCTCCTCGTCCCCGCCGAAGGTGACGACGTCGCAGACGGAGGGTTTGCCGACGGTTATCGTGGCGGTTTTATCGAGGAGGACGCAGTTGATTTCGCTAAGTCTTTGCAAGTTTTCGGCATCCTTATATAATACGCCGAGGGACGCGCCCTTGCCTGTGGCCGTCATGATGGCGACGGGCGTTGCAAGACCGAGCGCGCACGGGCAGGAGATTACGAGCACGGAGATTGCGTAGGTTACGCAGTGTTCGGGGACGAAGGCGCCGTCGACGAGCAGCCAAATTACAAATGTGAGCAGAGCGATTGCCACGACGGCAGGCACGAATACGCCCGCGATTTTATCGGCGAGCTTCTGAATGGGAGCCTTTGAGGCGCCCGCCTCGCGCACCATTTTGACTATCTTTGAAAGGGTGGTGTCTCCCCCCACCTTCTGCGCGCGCACCTTTATTACGCCGCTCTTGTTGAGCGCTGCCGTGGTGACGAGGTCGCCTTCGGCAACTTCGACGGGCAGGCTTTCGCCCGTGATGGCAGATTTATCTATGAACGACGAGCCCGAAATGATGACGCCGTCGACGGGGACATAGTCGCCCTGACGGACGATTACGGTGTCGCCCACCTTTACGCTGCCGACGGGCACTGTGACAAATTGACCGTCCTTTTCGACGGTGACGGTGTCGGGGGCGAGCTTGAGAAGCTTTTCAATTTCGTCGCCCGTCTTGCGCTTTGCCTTTTCCTCGAGCCATTTGCCGACGTCGACGAGGGCCAAAATCATGGCCGCGCTCTCGAAGTGCAAATTCATGGCATTGTGGTGGGCGTCGATGCCCATGAAGATTAATACGGTGAGCGCGATTGAATAGGCGAAGGACACGCCCGAGCCGAGGGCGACCAAGGTGTCCATATTGGGCACGCGGCGTATGAGGGCCATGAAGCCCTTTGAAAAGTACTGATAATTTACGCCGATTACAACAGCCGCAAAGACGAGCTGATAGAGCGCGAACCAACGCTCGTTGCCGTAGTCGGGATTGAGCGACGGCGGCACGGGAGCGCCCCACATATGACCCATTGAGACATACATTAAGGGCACGAAAAGGACGACGGAAATTATAAACCTTATGAACAGCACTCTATCAGTGCGCACCTCTTTGGGTGCGGGTGCGGTTTGTTCAGTGTAGACGCCGTAGCCGAGTTCGCGGACTGCGGAGAAAATGTCCTCCTCCGAAACTTTGCCTTCGTCGAAGTCGACCTTCATAGTCTTGCCCATGAGGGAAACTTCTACCGAGTTGACCCCCTCCATTTTGCCGACGGCGCGTTCGATGCCCGATGAGCACGCCGAACACGTCATGCCGGTGACGACATAAGTATTGACCATAGAAATTCCTTGAATATTTACTGTGGTATAATTATAGCCGAGCCGTGCAACAATGTCAAGCATTAATTCCTATAAAGTTGATAGGAATTTGTGGCAGTAATATGAAAGTCTAAGTATTACAATATATGTGAATAATGCTGCAGCAATAAGCGCCCTTTTGTCCGTCGCCGCCCATTGTCATACTGAGCATAGCCGAATGTATCTCGCGCGGCTTCCGCGCGGACAATGGGCGGCTTCGAGATTTCTCCACGTTGGTCGAAATGACAAAAGGGGCGAAAATGGCGCTCAAAATAACGGCGGGTTGGTGCATATCCTCATATGCACCAACCCGCGTTAACCTTTTCCACGCAAAACAGGCGGCGCAATAGCGCCGCCTTGAAAATTTTGCGGGGTTAAATTAGTTGTTTGCTTCCTGCTTGATTACTTCCTCCTTGTCGTAATAGCCGCAGTTTGCGCAAACCCTGTGGGCCTGCATTTTTTCGTGGCAATGAGGGCACTCAACTAATGTGGGCGCCGTTGCCTTATAGTTTGCAAACCTTTTGTTTGTTCTGCTCTTGGACTGTTTTCCCTTGGGTACTGCCATTTTTATCTACCTCTCTTATTTTTTGCTTAGTTATACTTGGGACTGTGCGCATGACGTGCATAAGAGCACTTCGGGCTGACTGAACACAAAGGCGTCGTCAACCGCGGGCTGAATGTTCAGCCTTGCGCCGTCGTAATAATAGTTGTCCGCATCGTTTTTATCGGGCACAAACAGCGCTTCGTACGAATAAGCGACAGACTTTTCCGCCTCCGCAAGGCAATAGGAGCACTGCCCTTTGAGTTTGTAGGAAATTTTTATGGACACGCCAACGCTGTCGTCATCGTAAATTTCATACTCCCCCTCCACGTTTATGTCGCCATCGACTTCCGCAAGGGGAAGGATGAGCTTATCGGCGAGCGGAGCCATGTTGAATTGAAAGTTGCCGACGTATTTTTTTAAAGCTATCAGCCTTTTAACTTCAATAATCATACCCGAATTGACTAAACAATTATATTATAAGAGAAAATCTTTGTCAACTCAAAATGTAGCTGATAAAGTACTTTTTAAATTAAATTATGCCGTAAGATGCAAGAGAGTGACTTCGTTTGGGGGATTTCTCCGCTTCGTTCGTCGGCTCCGCCTCCTCTCTACGGTCGAAATGACAAAGAAAGAAAAACGCACAACGAGCGTTAATATTCAAAAATAATTAACGGCGCAAGTGAAGTCGCGCCTTCACGCAGCGCAACCCAATTTGCGAATCCTTTCGCCTCAGCAGTGGGAATTGCCGCGACTATATAATATGTGGGCTATCATAAGGTCGCGGCAAGGGCGGCAGAGCCGCCAAAATTAACGGCAAGTCGCAGGCGTCGTCAGCCAAGACTTGCGTTAATGACCGTGCGTTAAACTAGTGCTAAGGTTTCTCTTGCAATGACAAGTTCTTCGTTGGTGGGGATGACGAGCACCTTGACCTTAGAATCCTTGGCGGAAATTTCGCGGACGGAACCTGTGTTTTTACCGTAATTTGCCTCTTTATCGAGCTTGACGCCGAGGAATTCGAGGCCTTCGCACGCGCCTTCACGGACGGTGGGAGTATTTTCGCCGATGCCTGCGGTGAAAACTATGCAGTCGAGACCGCCCATTGCCGCGGCATAGGAGCCGATGAACTTCTTGGTCTGATAAGCGAACATGTCGAGGGCGAGCTGACACCTTTCATTGCCTGCCTCTGCGCCGGCGATGAGGTCGCGGAAGTCTGAGGAGACGCCCGATATGCCTAAAACGCCGCACTCCTTGTTGAGGTAAGTTACCATACGGGCGGCATCATAGCCCTTTTTGCGGGCGAGGAATTCGACTGCCGACGCGTCGATACAGCCCGAACGGGTGCCCATGAGTACGCCGTCGAGCGGGGTGAAGCCCATGGAGGTATCTACGCAGACGCCGCCGTCAACGGCAGAGATGGACGAACCGTTGCCGAGGTGGCAGGTGACCGTCTTTAAATCCTTGATGTCCTTGCCGAGGTACTTTGCCGCCTCCTGAGAGACAAATTTGTGCGAAGTGCCGTGGGCGCCGTACTTGCGGACGCTGTAGGCCTTGTAATCTTCGAACTTGATGCCGTACATATATGCCTTGGGGGGCATGGTCTGATGGAAGGACGTGTCGAACACGAGCACCATGGGGGTGTGGGGCATTACCTCTATGCACGCCTTGACGCCCGTTGCGGCGGCAGGGTTGTGAAGGGGGCCGAGTTCGAAGGTCTTTTCGAGAGTCTTTAAAACTTCGCCGTCCACAAGGGTGGGCTTTTTGAAGTATTCGCCCGAAGCGACTACGCGGTGGCCGACAGCGCCGATCTCCTCCATAGATTTTATGACGCCGATTTCGCCGTCGGTGAGCGCGTGAAGGACGAGCTCGATTGCCACTTTATGGTCGGGCATGTCCTGTTCGTAAACTTTTTCGTGGCCGTTGCCCTTGGCCTTCAATACCGAGCCGGCAATACCTATTCTTTCGACATTGCCCTTGGCGATTACACCCTCGGTTTCCATGTCGATGAGCTGATATTTGAGCGACGAGCTGCCGGCGTTAACTACCAAAATTTTCATGAACCAAATTTCTCCTGATATTCTCTTTATAAAATTAATCTAAACCACAAAACAATCGTGCAATAGAAGCGAGCACATACATTTTTTACTGTCATTTCGACTGAAGCCGAAGGCGGAACGGAGAAATCTCCATGAGATATTTGACTTCGTTGGGGAGATTTCTCGACTGCGCGGCGCTAAACCGCCGCTTTGCTCGAAATGACAGGAGGGATATGCGATGCTTATATTGTGCGAAACAATATTTATCCGTGAAATAGATGCGAGCAAGACAAGGCGCGCGAGGAAAACCTGAGGAAGTTTACTAAGACGTAAATGACCGAAGGTTGCCGCAGCGCAACGCCGTATTGCGACGCATATATTTTGCGGAGATTATTCGGCTTGGAGGGCTGTAACCGCCACCGTAGCCACAATATCCTCCACAATGCAGCCGCGGGAGAGGTCGTTCAAAGGCTTTGCAAAGCCCTGACATACGGGACCGATTGCCATGTAGCCGCCGAAGCGCTGTGCAATTTTATAGCCGATGTTGCCTGCGTTGATGTTGGGGAATATGAATACGTTTGCGTGGCCTGCAACAGAAGAACCGGGAGCTTTGAGCTGGCCGACTTCGGGTGCGACGGCTGCGTCGAACTGGAATTCGCCGTCCAAGGCGAGGTCGGGAGCCATCTCCTTGGCGAGAGCTGTGGCCTCCTGAACCTTGGGTACTGTTTTGTAGAATTTATCGTCGTTGCCGCTTCCCTTTGTGGAGAACGAGAGCATTGCGACCCTAGGCTCTATGCCGGCGATGGCCTTTGCCGTCTTTGCGGAGGAAACGGCGATGTCGGCGAGCTGTTCTGCCGTGGGTTCGATATTTATGGCGCAGTCGGCAAATACCGCAACGCCGTCGGGATTGTAAGGATTATTTGCGCCCTCGGGAGCGATCATGATGAAGCAGCTTGATACAGTTTTGATGCCGGGAGCCGTTTTGACGACCTGAAGTCCGGGACGGAGAGTATTTGCCGTGGAGTGGCATGCGCCCGAGACATAGCCGTCTACGTCGCCCGCCTTGAGCATGAGCGCGCCGAACATTGTTCTGTCCTTGGCCTGCTTTGCGGCTTCCTCCTCAGTCATGCCCTTGGCCTTTCTTGCTTCGTAGAGTATTTTTGCGTATTCGGCAGTCTTTTCAGACGTGAGGGGATCGATGAGGGTGATGCCCGTGAGGTCTACTTCGGGAGCAACCTTTTTGCACTCTTCTTCATTGCCGATAAGAACAATTTTGGCAATGCCCTGTTTTGTGATTTCGGCAGCGGCCTGCACCACGCGCTTGTCCTCGCCCTCGCAGAGGACTATCGTTTTGCCGAGTTTTGCGGCTTTTGCCTTGATTTCATCAAGTAACGACATAACAAATTCTCCTTAAAACACTTTATTTATGCGCCGCAAGTGTGTATAATTATAGCGGCGACTTGATTTAACGCTATTATTATATAATAAAAATTTACGATTGTAAAGGCAATAATGAAAATTTGTGCAATAATTTGTGAGTTCAATCCATTCCACAACGGACACGCATACCTCATTGAACAGGTGAGGGCGACGGGCAGGTTTGACGGCATACTTTGCGTGATGAGCGGACACTTTACGCAGCGCGGCGACAGGGCGGTGCTCGACAAGTTCACACGCGCAAGGCACGCCGTTTTGGGCGGGGCGGACTGCGTTGTTGAGCTGCCCGCGCCCTTTGCCACCTCCCCCGCGCCCGTATTTGCCGAGGGAGCAATAAAGCTTGCGCTTTCCGTGCCGGAAGTATGCGCAGTCGCCTTCGGCTGCGAGGACATGCTCGACTTTAAAGCGGTTGCGGGGGCGGCTTTGGAGGAGAACGGACAATTCAGACAGGAGATTGCCCGCCGCCTTGCCGACGGGGAAAGCTATGCACAAAGTTATTCGCTTGCGCTCCAAAAAATATGCGGTGCAAACGTAAATTCACCCAACAATATATTGGCCTTAGAGTACGCTAAGGCCGTTTTGAAATATCGCCCCGAAGTGGAACTTTTTCCCGTAAAACGTGCGGGCGCAGGATACAACGACAGGGCATTGGGCGGCACATATGCCTCGGCGAGCGCCATACGCGAACATATGGGCGAGGCGCATATTGCAGACTACGTTCCACCCTTTGTCGCCGCAGAGTTAAGAGAGGACGAAGCCGCCGATACGCGATGGGAGGCCATTGTTAAGTATGCGCTTGCACAGACTTCCGCAGAGCAACTTGCGCAAGTTTACGGCGGGGGCGAAGGGTTGGCGAACAAGCTGAAGAGCCTGCAGCGGCTTAAGCTGTGCGACATTATAGCTCAGGCGACGAGCAGGCGGTACCCCTCTTCGCGGATAAGGCGGGCGCTGACGCAGAACGCGCTGAAGCTGACCGCAGAACACATTCAGAAATTTTTAGAGGGGGCGGGATATATCAAGCCCCTTGCCGTAAAGGCTGACAAGGCGGACGAAATGCTGAAGGCGCTTTCCGCCTCCCCCTATCCCGTTGTCATTACGGGAAGCGACGTTGAAAGACTTGACGGGCTGAACGCGCAGCTCTATGAGGCGAGCCGCTTTGCCGACGACGTGTGGTGTGCCGCGGCGGGCAGGGATGTATACGACTGCACCATAGTCAAATGTTGACAAGCGGTATATGCCGTGATATAATTTATTTAAACTTGATACGGAGGGAATATTTTATGAACAAGCTGAAGATGATGTTCGGCATGACGCTTGAACTTGTTGCAATTTTGCTTGCAATACTTGCAGGCTACGCGGGCGGAGGCGCCGGGGAGATTTTTCTTGTAGTCGCCGCGATTGTGGTGGCTGTGGGCGGCATAGTTGTGTGCATAATCGCAATGAACGGCGCGTATAAGGACAGCGAAAAGAACGCCGGCAATGACGGCTGCAAAGACGGCGACAATACATAATGTATACGACATAAAGGGCGGGGCGCAGACTAAAAGGTCTGCGCCCCGCTATCTGCTTTTATATACCTCATTGTCATCTTGAGCGAAGCATGGAGGGCTTCCTTGCCCGACATGCGCAGTCGAAAGATCTTGCTGAATAATAACCGAGAAAGATACATTCGACTACGGCACTTTGTGCCTCCGCTCAGTATGACACTTCGGTGCTGTTTATTTTTAGAATATACACCTTGCAGGCACTTCAGAATTTTTAGAAGTCTTGACATATTTGCGCGGATATGATAGTATTATAAAAAATGGAGAGGAAAAATTATGACTAACCTTATAAGAGTTCTGTTTGGCATTGCGCTCATCCTTATGGCCATGTTTGTGACCACGCTTGCAGGTTTTGCAGGCCGCGGCGCAGGGCAGATTATTTTAATTGTGATTGCGGCGCTCATAGCCGTGGGCGGTTTGCTGTTCTGCGTTGTCAGCATAACCGCAAACGAGAATAAAAAGGCCAAGGAAGAGCAGCCTGCCGAGAGTGCGGCGCAAAAAGATGAAAGCTAAACTGACGGCAAAGCAACAAATAAAATTGTATAGAGCTGTATAAAGCGCGGGGCGCCCGTTGAAACGGGCGCCCCGCCATTCTGTTATGCAAAAAATTGCAGTCAGCCTATATCCTCTTTGATGCGGTTGAGGGCCGATTTTTCGAGGCGGGAGACCTGAGCCTGCGAGATGCCGACTTCGGAGGAGATTTCCGTTTGGGTCTTGCCCTCGAAGTAGCGCAGGAGCACTATGCTCTTTTCGCGCTCGTCGAGTTTGGAGATCGCCTCGTACAGGGCGGCGCGCTCCGTCCACACCTCGTCGTTGTTTTTTTTATCGAAAATCTGATCGACGAGCAGCAGTTCGTCACCCGACTTGTTATATACGGGGTCGTAAAGCGACACGGGGTCGGAGATGGCGTCCAACGCGTAGGCGACTTCGGAAACGGCGATGTTCATCTTTTGGGCGATTTTATCGTAAGTTACGTCGTCGTCCTCGCTTTCGAGCTGTTCGCGCACCTTTAAGATTTTATAGGCAGTATCCCTTATCGAACGCGACACGCGCAGCGAATTTCCGTCGCGCAGGTAGCGCTTGATTTCGCCCATTATCAGGGGGACGGCATATGTGGAGAAGCAGACGCCGACGGACATGTCGAAGTTGTCTATCGCCTTTATCAGCCCCACACAGCCCGCCTGAAAGACGTCGTCCGCGTTGGCGTTTTTAGACCAAAACCTGCGCACGAGCGACAATACGAGGCGCATATTGCCGACGATGAACTGTTCGCGCGCCTTTTCGTCCCCCGCCTTTAAGCGGCGCATGAGTTCATCCTGCTCCTTGCGCGAAAGTTTGGGCAGGCCTGACGTATCTACCCCGCAAATTACTACCTTTGACAGCATAATATTACCCTCCGTAATGTATGTAAAGGTAGGGGTCAGGGGTAGGGGGAGTAATAAGTAATAGTGAATAGTAAAGAGTGAAAAGTATGGTAAGATTGACCCTTTGCCCGTCGCTGCGCTCCGAGATCTTTCGACTTCGCTCAAGATGACAAAGGGAAAAAATTTGCACTGCTACCCTGCTTTAAATTTTGCGGGAGATGTCCTTCTTCAGTTTGACGATTATCTTTTTTTCGAGGCGGGATATGTAGCTTTGGGAGATGCCCAAGGCGTCGGCGACGTCCTTTTGGGTCATCTCTTCGCCGCCGTCGAGGCCGAAGCGCATGCGCATTATCTTCTGTTCGCGCGGGCTGAGGCGGGAGAGCGACGCCTTTAAAAGTTCGCGCTCCACCCCTCCCTCTATGTCCGAATAGACGGCGTCGGCATCGGTGCCCATTACGTCGGAGAGGAGCAGTTCGTTGCCCTCCCAATCGGTGTTTAAGGGTTCGTCGAAGGATATCTCCTGCTTTAAGCGGGACATGCGGCGGAGATACATGAGTATTTCGTTCTCTATACAGCGCGAGGCGTAAGTGGCGAGTTTGATATTTTTATCAGATTTGAAGGAATTTATCGCCTTGATGAGCCCTATGGTGCCGACGGAGACGAGGTCGTCGCCGTCGACGCCCGAGCCTTCGAACTTTTTGGCTATATAGACGACGAGGCGCAGGTTGTGCTCCACAAGTTCATTACGGGCGGCGCTGTCGCCGCCTTCCAACAGCTGGATGGCCTCCCTCTCCTCCTCTCCCGAGAGCGGCAGGGGCAGGGCTTCGGTTCCGCAGATATAGTCGAGGGTGTTTTCGCCAAAGATTGAGCGCAGTATGCGCTTTATAATGTTGATCATTTGATTGCCTCCGCAAGGTCGGGGTGGAGCACGGCGGTGCTGCGCGAACCTTCCGCCACGCAGAAAGTGACGCCCCGAAGTGAAATTACTTTTTCTCCGCAGTGTATTTCGACCTTATCGGCGGTAAACACAGGCAGCTTTTTGCCGCCTGCAACAGTATGTACGGTTACAAAGGTTTTTATTCCTTTGACGTCGATTAGTTTTTGGGCATAGCTTTGGGGGAGCACGCTTACGGGCGAGCCATGGCGGTAGACCTTGTTGCCGCTGTCGAAGAACGCAGGCACGCTGACCGAGCTTTGACCCGCATATATGCAGCAGGTAACGGCTATGTTACTGTTTTTTGAGACAAACCTGCGGGCTATTTTTGCGACGGCAAGCACGAGCATGAGCGCCGCAAAGAGCGGTATGCCGACGGGCACCGACGAGAGGATTACCCCGCCGCCCGAGGAGTAATTTATGTTTGAGAGCGAAAAGACGGCAATCAGCGCGCCGCCGAGGGCAAATGTGAGCGCTGTGAACACCGCGGTGAACTTTAAATAGCCCTTTACGCTTGAAAATGCGCCCGCGGCAAGGCACAGGAGCGCGCCTGAGATTATTTTTATGACGACTGACAGCCAACCGCTTATGCCGAACAAGGGAAAGAGGACGGCGAAACACGCGCCGAGCGCCGCCGCAATGCTTATCCGCCACAGCCCCGCGCGGTTTTTGCAGGCGGCCTTTGCGGCGTACAGAAGGCAGAAATCCATGCAGAAATTTTCGGCGAGGGCGTATTCGATGTACACCTCCATTGCGAGAGGTATTATATAACTTAATGTATGCCCGAAAATGTAAAAATACGACGCTTTTTGGAAAAAAGCGTCGTATGCGGCGGGCGGCAACGAAGTTGCCGCCCGCTTAATGGTTTAACTGATTAAAAGGTTAAATTTTCGAGAATTTCTTCGATTTGTTGCCTGCAGGTGCACTTGAACAGGGCGAGCTTTATTGCCGAGGAGTTGGGCTGACCCTTTATGTAAAAGGCGAGCATTTTGCGCATGAACACTATGGCAAAGCGCTCATCGAAGTATCTGAATGTGTCTGCAAGCTGTCTTTTAATGACAGATTTTTTATCGGGGACGGGACCCCCCGTGATTTCGGCAAAGATAAAGGGATTATACAGCGCGGCGCGGGCGACGGCGACGCCGTCGGCACCCGTTTTATCCATTAGCTCCTCCGCCTCCTTTAAAGAGAACACGCCGCCGTTTGCAATGACGGGAATGGAGAGCGCCGCCTTTGCGGAGGCGATTTGCTCAAAGTTGACGGGGCCTGAATAAATTTTGTCGCGCGTGCGGCCGTGGATGGTAACCATACAGGCGCCTGCGTCCTGCATGGCGAGGGCGAAGTCGCGCGTTACTAAGTGCTTTTCGTCCAAACCCGTGCGGAACTTGACGGAGACGGGCTTGCCCGCCTTTGCAACTTCGCAGACGATTTTTTGAGCGAGGGGAATGTTCGCCATGAGGGCGCTGCCCTCGCCGTTTTTGAAGATTTTGGGGACGGGACAGCCCATGTTGATATCTATTAAATCGAAGGGGGCAAGTTCATCGCTCTCTGCCGCCCTGCGCATGAAATGCGGGTCGGAGCCGAAAATCTGAACGGCCTTTATGCCCTCGTAGTCCTCAGGCAACAGCAGAAGTTCGCGCGTGTTTTTGCTGTCGTAACACAGCCCCTTGGCGCTGACCATCTCTGAAAAGGTAAGCCCGGCGCCGAGTGAGTAACACATTTGCCTGAACACGCAGTTTGTGTAGCCCGCAAGGGGCGCCAAAAACACGTTGTTTTTTGTATGTAGGTTGCCTATTTTAATTGCTTTTAGTTGCATTCTTTGCCATTAACCAATAGTAGTCGTATTCCTCGTCGCAGAGGTCATTGAGGTTTTTACCGTCCTTTGTGGCGAGCTCCTCAAAGGCAGCGAATCGCTTTATGAATTTATCTGTAGCGGCGGCGAGGGCCTGTTCGCAGTCTACGCCCGCAAGGCGGCAGGTGTTGACGGCCGAAAGGAGCAAATCGCCCGATTCCTCGAATACGGCGTCCTTGTCCTCTGCCTGAAGAGCCTTTAACAGCTCTATTACCTCCTCGCCCAATTTTTCTGACGCGGAAAGCGGAGAAAGGAAATCCATACCGCTCTTGGCGGCACGCTTGCCTACCTTTTGGGCGCGCATGCAGGCGGGGAAGTTGATGGGGACGGCCTGCAGGCTTTGGGTGTAGGTAGTCTGATGCTTTTCCTTCATCTTGTTCTTTTCCCACACGCTGAGGGCAGAGTTTTCGTCTGCCGCCTTGTCGCCGCCGAAGATGTGCGAATGGCGGAATATGAGCTTTTTGACGACGCGGGTTATTACGTCGGAGCCTGTGAAGGCGCCCTGTTCCTCCTTCATGACCGAGTGGAATGCCGCCTGAAGGAGAACATCGCCGCACTCCTCCTCTATGCCGTCGTCGTCGCCGCGGTTGATGGCGTCGACGAGTTCGTAGGCCTCCTCAATCATGTTCTGCTTGATTGAATCGTTGGTCTGCACTCTGTCCCACGGGCAGCCGCCGGGGGCGCGCAGAAGCTTTATTATGTGCTCGAGGTCGGAATAGTCGTACCTGTCCTTTTTGAGAAACTCGGCCTCCTCCACCGCAACGGCGCAATCGGCGTCGTAATTTTTGAAGCGGTCAATTTCGTAAATTTTAATTTTGTGGGCGCCCTCTGAATTGAAGAAAGTGCACTCGGTCTCCTCGCCGAAGAGCTGTGACAGCCTGCTCTTTACGAGGTCGGCGAGGTAGAAGTCGTCGAGGTCGTAGATGACGGCGGCGGGACAGCTCTTTAAAGAGGAGATGTCGTACGCCGAAAGGGCGGTCACGCACGAACTTTTGAGGCGGGCGGCCGTCTTTATTTTGGATATCTTGGACACGCCCTCAAAGACGGTACAGTCCTTTGATTTGGAGAGGATGATTTTGCAGCCCTCGTCCTCACTGACGGCGCCGTCAACGCAGTATACTACGGGGGTAAGTTTGGACTGAGCCAACACCTTGCCCGCCAAGTTTTTATTCAACGTGTCGAAGTTGCGCGAGCGAGTGTATACCTCGTCGAGATACTCAACTTCATAGCCGTCAAGCTGCCTGTAGGCCGTGCCCGACGACGTGCGCGCCATGATCTTTTGGGCGCCGTCCAAAGCGCCCTTAGCGGACAGCGTTAAATCGCCTTCGCCTGTTCCCAATCCCACTAAAGTTATCTTCATTTTTAACTCCTTTTACCCTAACAATATACCATATATTCAGCAAAACCGCAACCAAATAGCAGATATTTGAGGATATTGCCGCGCCGACGACGGATAGATTTGTAAAGGCGACGAGCACGCAGGAAAGCGCGACTCGAAGAGCCGACGTAACCCACTGCGTGACAGTGCCGTACAGCGGTCTGCCGAGAGATGTGAGGCAGGCGGACGACGTTTGGACGAGGGACAGAGTGACCGAATTTATGCACATTATTCTGACGAGGGAAATGAGAAGCTCCCTCTCCCCCTCCGTCAGCGAGCCGAAGATGAGGCGGGCGGCGAGAGGTGAAAATATATACAGCGCCACCGCGCAGGGAAGCGATATGGCGAGAGTTATCAGTAATGAATTCCTTACCTGTTGTTTTGCGCCCGCCATGTCGCCGCTTTGGGCAAGAGGTGAAATTTTGGGAACGCCCGCCGCAGCGAGACCGTATGTCAGGGACACGGGCAGATTTATGAGCGTCATTGCGCAGCCCGAAAATACGCCCCACAGGGCGGTTGCGTTGTCGAACGAGCGACGGAGAAGCGCCACCACGACTATGCTTTCGACGAGCTGACTCAAGGGCATGGCTATGGCGGTGAACGTCAGCGGGACGGTGTACTTCAATATGGTCTTATAGTGGTCGGCGGGGCGGTAATAGAGCGGGACGGCGCTCCTTTGAGAGCGGGCGTAGAGCACAGCGGCGTAGCAGGCGGAGAGAGCTTCAGATATGGTGACGGCAAAGACGGCCGCGGCGGCGCCGCGATAGGCGTCGCCGCGGAATATATAACATAGCACAACGCCGAAGGCGACCTTTATGGCCTGTTCCGCCACCTCGGTTGCGGCGGTGGGCAGCATATTGCCCCTGCCCTGAAAGTAGCCGCGCACGACCGAAATGACCGCGACAAATGCGACGGACGGGGCGAGCAGTTTACAGCAGAGCGCCACCGAAGGTTCGCCCTGAGCGGCCGCCAATGGCGCCGAGAGGGCAAACATCAAGAGCGAGCCGACAAGCCCTATTGCGCCGTACAATTTAAAGGCGGGACGCTCTGCAAAAGCGCATTGGCGGGAGGATATTATGCGGGCAATGCCCGTGGGGATGCCGCTTGCCGAGACGGTTAAGAGTATACAGTAGAGCGGATACACCATCTGATAGATGCCCATGCCCTCGCCGCCGAGGAAGGCAATGAGCGGTATGCGGTAGACTGCGCCTAAAAGTTTGGAGATAAACCCGCCCGCCGAGATTATGAACGCGCCCTTTAAGTAGCTTTGGCTCTTCATTCAAACTGATTGGCGAGTATTGTTGCCGAAAGTTGGGCGAGCTTGCAGGCGCCCTGCTCCATCTTTGCGCCCTGTTCGTACGACAGGAGTGCGACCGCACCGAGGCAGTCGCCGCCGCTGACGATGGGAACGATGACCTGTGCGGTTGCGGGGGTATTTTCGTCCTCGATGACGGGGACGACGTCGCCGCCGTCTGAAAGGTTTGCCACATAGCTCTTTCTGTTTTTGAGAATTTCATCGAGCTGCGGCGAGATAGTTTTGCCTGCGACCTCCTTTCTGCCGCTGCCCGAAGCGCAGATTATTTCATCGGTGTCGCAGATGACGGCGAGGTGACCCGAAAGGTCGCTCAGGGACTTAGCCGTGCCGCATGAAAACTGCCCCAAAGAGGCTATGGGCGAATATTTTTTGAGCATGAGCTCGTCGCGGTCGGTGAAAATTTCAAGCGGGTCGCCCGACTTGAGCCTTAAAGTTGAACGTATCTCCTTGGGAATGACGACGCGGCCGAGTTCGTCTATTCTTCTTACTATGCCTGTTGCTTTCATAATTTCTCCTTTTATGAGTTTATGAAATAAGTATGTGAAGTAAGTTTGGGAATATACTTACAAATGCGCAAACAGCTCAAAAAATAGTTATTAAAATCAAAAATATGCCTCTATGCACATATAATCATTTGTATTAACTGTATATACTGTTTTAACTGTATTATATAAATTAGAAAATTGCCCGCCCGCACAAGCTGTGCGGGCGGGCTGAAATGCTACTTTGTGACTTGTTCAAAACTTTCGGGAATGTTGACTATTGTCGTACTAACCAAGGCGGTGAAGGAATATGTGCCGCCCTGCTCCAACGAGCTTTGCTCTGAAGTTATTGTTACGCTTGTACTTGACGCAGAAGCATTTACCGACCAACTGCCCGTGGGATTGAGATAGTAGGTTGCTTCCAAAGTCTGCTGCGAACTTGTTGCAAGGCTGCATGTATTATCGCCGCTGACAAGCTCGAATGAAATATCATAAAAATTGCTCAAGTCGTTGAGCGTCACGGTAAGGATTGCCTTACTGAGCCAATGCGCATACAATGTTACGCTTGACTGCCCTGTAAAGCAGCTGAGCACATCCTCGCCACTCTCCACCCGTTGGCCGCCTTGGGGCGAGGTGTACCATCCACCGAAATAATATGCCATGGCGGGGTCATCGTCATAGACAGTAAAATTTTCATAGGGAAGCAGATAATCGCCCTGCGACAGAGTGACGGACGGCTGTGTGAGAGACGAATAGCCTTGTAAATTACTGTTTGAATCAAAATTGACGGAAAGCGACGACCCCGACGAAATTATCCACTGTCCCGACTGAACGCCGACATCTGTTGCAGTTTGTGGAATGACCCAACCTGCATAGGCCGAAGGAACCAACAGGCATATAAGCGCCGCAACAACAAAAATTATTACCCACCGCTTCATGCCCGCTACCTCCTTTACCTATTTATATAATTATACAGCACGGAAGAAAATTTAACAAGGCAAATGAGCTGAAAACTTAAATTTAACGGCAAATTATATGACCTGCCGCGCAAAAATAGGTTGACAATGCCACTGTGCTTTGATAAAATAATATAGCATTTTGCAGAGATGGCGGAGTGGTCGAACGCGGCGGTCTTGAAAACCGTTGATGGGCAACTATCCGGGGGTTCGAATCCCTCTCTCTGCGCCAAACGAGTATAATCCGAACCTGAAACCGATTTTAGTCGGTGGAGCGTTCGGATTATTTTTATATTTATGACTTTATCATTTATATAGAAAGTATGGGGCTTGCTTTTATATGCAATT
>CALVPX010000002.1 GCA_944354265.1 uncultured Clostridia bacterium
TATGTCAACTATTCGCCTGCTTTAAGATTGAAAATACCTAAAAACAGAATTCCCAAAGTACCTACTCGTTCTGCCCCGCATACATATATTCCCAAAGAGTACATGGAGAAAATATTTGAGCGATTTCCCGAAAACTCATCCAGTTATCTGCCATTAAAATTAGCATATGAATGTGGACTCAGACTTGGCGAAGTTTTTGCTCTTTGTTGGGAAGATGTAGATTTTGTAAATAAGGTAATACGCATCAATCGTCAGGTTCAATGGTATGAGGACAAGGAGCGTAAACTTGAGGAAATAATAAAAAAGAACGGTACGGCTGAATGTGGTAATGGATTTTGGTATTTTGCCCCGCCTAAATATAAGTCTTATAGAGTGGTTGAAATAAGTGACGAGTTGGCAAATATTTTGACTAACGCAAGAGATAGACAGCTCAAAGCCCGTGATTACTATGGGATATTTTATAAAAACTATTACGCGGCAAATCCTTTATATTTTGACGGGACAAAGCCTGAACGGGAGTGTGGCATAAATAAAATCAGCGATGATGACTCCGGATACCATATTAATCTAATATGTATAAGAGAAAACGGTACCTATGTATCTCCCAGAACAATGCAACACGTATCAAGGGTAATTAAGAAAGAAATTTTTCCTGATTTCGATTTTCACTCTTTGCGTCATACTCATGCGAGTATGTTACTTGAAGCCGGTGCCGAGCAGAAATATATTCAAACACGCCTTGGACATAGCAACTTAAAAATAACTATCGATGTCTATGAACATACGACGGAAAATTTAAGGAGCAGAGGCAGAGCTGTAGTTAATAAACTGTATAATTGAATAGACATAGTAGAATGATGTTGAATTTTTGCCGAAAAATTCAACATCGGTAAAAAAATCGGACTTTGAACTCAGTTCAACATTGGTAATGAATGTTGAACTAATGTTGAACTGAGAGCCCGTTCAACCCTATGGTTGAGAAATTTAACAAGAAAAGTGGTTTTGGAAATTTTCCAAAACCACTTTATTTTGTTATTTAATTGAGTTAAAACACAATGTCTTGTGTTTATTACTTGCTCATTCCTTCCTGAACGGCAACTGCAACGGCAACGGTAGCGCCGACCATGGGGTTGTTGCCCATGCCGATGAGGCCCATCATTTCAACGTGGGCGGGAACGGAGGAGGAACCTGCGAACTGCGCGTCGGAGTGCATTCTGCCCATCGTGTCGGTCATGCCGTAGCTTGCGGGGCCTGCAGCCATGTTGTCGGGGTGGAGCGTTCTGCCCGTGCCGCCGCCTGATGCAACCGAGAAGTACTTGACGCCGTTTTCAATGCACCACTTCTTGTAAGTGCCTGCAACGGGGTGTTGGAAGCGGGTGGGGTTGGTGGAGTTACCCGTAATCGAAACTGAAACATTTTCAAGCTTCATAATTGCAACGCCTTCGGGAACGCTGTCTGCGCCGTAGCACTTTACTTTAGCGCGGGGGCCGTCGGAGAAGGCGACGGTGTCAACAACCTTGACCGTCTCGGTGTAGGGGTCGAACTGCGTCTTGCAGTAGGTGAAGCCGTTTATTCTCGAAATGATATAGGCGGCGTCCTTGCCGAGGCCGTTGAGTATAACGCGGAGGGGCTTTACGCGCACCTTGTTTGCGTTTTCAGCAATCTTGATTGCGCCCTCTGCTGCGGCAAAGCTTTCGTGGCCTGCAAGGAAGCAGAAGCAGTCGGTATCTTCAGAGAGGAGCATTGCGCCGAGATTGCCGTGGCCGAGGCCAACCTTTCTGTTTTCGGCAACCGAACCGGGAACGCAGAAGCTCTGCAGGCCGATGCCTATTGCGGCAGCGGCGTCCGAAGCCTTTACGCAGCCCTTTTTGATAGCGATTGCCGCGCCTACGGTGTATGCCCAAACGGCGTTGTCGAAGCAGATGGGCTGAGTGCCGCGCACGATTTTTTCGCAGTCAACGCCCTTGGAGAGGGCGATATCCTTGCACTCCTCGATGGAGTTAATGCCGTATTCCTTAAGAACGCCTAAAATTTTGGCTTCCCTTCTTTCAAATCCTTCAAAAAGTGCCATAGTGATCATTCAACCTCCTTGTCGTTTCTGGGGTCGATGTGTTTAACCGCACCCTGTTCCTTGGTATATCTGCCGTAGGTGCCGATGGACTTTTCGTACGCTTCGTTGGGGGTAAGACCCTTCTTTATGAAGTCTGTCATCTTGCCGAGCGAAACGAACTTGTATCCGCATACTTCGTTGTTCTTGTCGAGCGCCATGGAGAGGACGTAGCCTTCGGCCATCTCAAGATATCTAACGCCCTTTGCGGCGGTGCCGTACATGGTGCCCACCTGCGAACGGGTGCCCTTGCCCAAATCTTCAAGTCCTGCGCCGATCGCAAGTCCGTCGTCGGAGAAGGCAGACTGAGTCCTGCCGTACACGATCTGTAAGAAAAGCTCTCTCATAGCGGTGTTGATGGCGTCGCATACAAGGTCGGTGTTGAGCGCTTCAAGTATTGTCTTGTGGGGAAGAATTTCCGCAGCCATTGCGGCGGAATGGGTCATGCCCGAGCAGCCGATAGTTTCAACAAGCGCTTCCTGAATGACGCCGTCCTTTACGTTGAGCGTAAGCTTGCAGGCGCCCTGCTGAGGAGCGCACCAACCTACGCCGTGGGTAAGACCTTTGATGTCCTTGATTTCCTTTGCCTGAATCCACTGACCTTCTTCGGGAATGGGGGCGGGGCCGTGTTCGAATCTGCCCGAAACGCCCTTGGCAACGCAAATCATGTTTTCAACGTCTTTTGAATATTGCATTACAGTTCCTCCAAAAAATTTTAAATCGCCGCCTTGTCCGGCGGACGTATAGGCGGACGTATATTATCTCTTTGTGTCCGCAACGATTATAACACAGCCGCGCCTTTTAATCAATAATTTTTTAGCAAAAAATTGCGCCTTAAAAGGTAAAAAATTCGTAAACTCAAAAAAAGTGTTTACAAGTTGCAGTTTTGTATTATAATATTATGTGTAATATTGCGTACGCTATTCAAAAACGTCGGCGTCGCAATATTGCGCGTCTTGTAAGGAGCGTCACTCTGCCAAAGTTGCGGGCAGTCATCCCGCCCGCACCCGGTTTTTTCAAGGAGTTCTATGTCAGTCATCTGCCAGCAATGCAAAAAGCGCCCTGCCACCGTCAACTTCATCGAAACGGTGGGGGGAGAAACTGTCGCCCTTCACCTGTGCGATCAGTGCTATAAGGAAAAGTACGGCGAGTTCGAAAACGCCGCCGCCAACGCCATAATAAACGGCCTGTTCGACGTATCTTCGCCCTCAAGGCAAAAGGTGTGCAAGGTGTGCGGCATGCGCTTCGAGGACTACGAAAAGACGGGTCTCTTGGGCTGTCCAAGCTGTTACGACGTGTTCAAAAAAGAGCTCATGCCCTATATCGAGAGTATTCACGGCAAGACATATCATATCGGCAAGGGCGGGGGAACACATTCGTCCGAACACGACTTAAGGCTGCGCCTCAAGAGTCTGCAGGAACAGCTCGAAGGCGCCCTCACCCGCGGCGACTATATCGCCGCAAGCCGCCTCAACAGGCAGATGACCGCCATCAAAAACGCGATAAAGGGAGGTGTAAATGGCTCAGACTGATACAGTTGTCGCGTCCTCGCGCATAAGGCTTGCCCGCAACCTCAACGGCTATCCCTTCCCCTCGCACTTAAAGAGCGACAAACAGGCCAAGGAGATAATCCGCGCCGTGTCCTCCGCGATAAACAAGGTCGACGAATTCAAGCTCTACTATATGGACGGCATACCTGAGGAAGAGGCCTTAAACCTCGTCGAGAACCACCTCGTCAGCCCCCTTCTCTTAAAGCGGCCGGCTTACTCCGCGGCGGTCATAAACGAGGCGCGCAACATCTCCATCATGATAAACGAGGAGGACCACCTGCGCGAACAGTGCATCGAAAAGGGTCTCTCCCTGCGTTCGGCCTATGCCACCATGTCGGGCAAGGACAACATAATATCCCGCTCCATTCAGTTCGCCTACGACGAACAGCTCGGCTATCTGACGGCCTGCCCGTCAAATCTCGGCACGGGTTTAAGGGCGTCGGTCATGCTCTTTTTGCCCGCCCTCACATCCACTCTTCTCATGCCGCGCGTCATACGCTCGGCAAATAAACTCGGCCTCACCGTCCGCGGAATGTACGGCGAAGGCAGTCAGGCAGAGGGGTACATGTATCAACTGTCCAACGAAGTCACTTTGGGCGTGACGGAGGAGGAGATAATCTCCCTCGTCGAGCAGGTGGTGGAGCGCGTATCCGAAATGGAGCTCACCGAGCGCACAAAGTTAAAGACGGGCGAGCGCGCAA
This sequence comes from uncultured Clostridia bacterium, assembly GCA_944354265.1. Classification (GTDB taxonomy): domain Bacteria; phylum Bacillota; class Clostridia; order Christensenellales; family Borkfalkiaceae; genus Coproplasma. The sequence continues at coordinate 4,359 of CALVPX010000002.1, forward strand.
TGCAGATAAAGGACGCCTGCCTGCGCTCCTACGGCGTGCTCACCAACTGCGCCATGATGGCGAGCGAGGAGTTCGAAAAGCTGTGCGCCAACTTAAAACTCGGCGTCTGTCTCGGCTATTTCTCCTCCGACGGCATCGGGTGGATAGACGACCTGATAATACGCATGAAACCTTCCAACCTCAACCTCATCGCGGGCAGAAAGCTGTCTGCGGGCGAGCGCGACTGCTACCGCGCCGAGTACGCCTGCCGCCGCGTCAAGGAAGGCATAAAATAATTTTTTACAGTCATTGGCGGGCACATATGTGCCGTCCAACGGCAATATTCAATGTTCCGCCATATCAATAAAATCCTTTTCTTAAGGAGGAAAAACGATGGATACAAACAGATTTTCCCATAATTTACAGATAGTCGTGGCACGCTCGCGCGAAGTGGCCGCCAACATGGACACAAGCTACATCGGCAGCGAACACCTCGTGTATGCCATGCTCATAACTCCCGACTGCACCGCCTGCGGCATACTCATGAGCGCGGGCGTCTCCGAGGAAAAGTTCAGGCGCTATCTTTTAAATTCCGCCGACCGCAACTCGTCCATAACGGGCTACACGCCGCGCACCAAGCACATGTTCGAGCGCGCTGTCGATCTCGCCGTCGAATACGGCGGTGAGGACGCCCTCGCCGGCACCGAGCATCTCATGCACGCCGTTATGGAGTCTCCCGAATGTCTCGCCATGCGCATACTGCGCGCCATAGGCGTCAACGTCAGCCTGCTCGCCTCCCGCCTAGAAATGGCCTTAAACGGCTACTATGAAAACGAGGACGACGATGAGGACGAGGTGATCTCCAATCCCATATGGCTGTTCGAGGAGAGCCCTTCCCACGCTCAGCGCCAGCGCAAGACCAATCAGAAGAACGAGCGCTCAGACAGTCTCAATCCCGAACTTGCCCAATACGGCACCAACCTCACGCAAAAGGCGCGCGAGGGCAAAATTGATCCCGTGATCGGCAGAAAGAAGGAGATTGACAAAATAATTCAGGTGCTCTCCCGCCGCACAAAGAACAATCCCGTCCTCATAGGCGAACCGGGCGTCGGCAAGTCGGCGGTAGTGGAGGGACTTGCTCAGGCAATAGTCAACAATCAGGTGCCCGATCTTTTAAAGGGCAAAATAGTGTTCTCGCTCGACCTCGCTAGCATGGTCGCCGGCTCCAAGTACAGGGGCGACTTCGAGGAGCGCCTAAAGAACGCCATCAACTCCATAAAGGAAAACGGCAACATAATTCTCTTCATAGATGAAATCCACAACCTCGTCGGCGCCGGCTCCACGTCGGACGGCAACATGGACGCGGCAAATATCTTAAAGCCCATGCTCGCCCGCGGCGAACTGCAGACCATCGGCGCCACCACCTTGGAGGAGTACCGCAAGTATATCGAAAAGGACGCCGCTTTAGAGCGCCGCTTCACCCCCGTTCAGGTGGATGAACCGTCCGTCGAGGACACTGTGGCAATCCTCCGCGGTCTGCGCGACAAGTACGAAGCCCACCACAAAGTAGTCATCACCGACGAGGCGATAATTGCCGCCGCCACACTCTCGGACAGATATATAACCGACAGGTACCTGCCCGACAAGGCCATCGACCTCATAGACGAAGCCGCCTCGCGCGCCCGCCTCGACAGCTACAACGCCCCCGAGGAGATAAAGGAGCTCGAGGAAAAGTTAAAGAGGCTCAACGCCGAAAAGACCAAGGCCGCCCGCGGCGAAAATTACACGCAGGCGCAGAAACTCGTCGACGAAATAAACGCCGTTCAGGCCAAAATAAAGTCGCTCGACTCTCAGTGGAAGGAGGGCGTCCACGCCACCGCGCCTCAGATAGGCAGCGAGGAGATAGCAAAAATAGTCAGCTCGTGGACGGGCGTCCCCGTCTTAAAGCTCACCGAGCAGGAGAGCGAAAAACTTCTGCACCTCGAAGATAACCTTCACAAGCGCATAATAGGGCAGGACGAAGCCGTCTCCGCCGTGTCGCGCGCCATCCGCCGCGCCCGCGCAGGCCTGAACGAGGCCAACAAACCCATCGGCTCCTTCATATTCGTCGGCCCCACGGGCGTCGGCAAAACCGACCTCGCCAAGGCACTCGCCGAGGCGATGTTCGGCGACGAAAAGCTGATGATAAGGCTTGATATGTCCGAGTTTATGGAAAAGCACACCGTCTCCAAACTCATCGGCGCGCCTCCCGGATATGTCGGCTACGACGACAACAACGGCGGTCAGCTCACCGAGCGCGTGCGCAGAAAGCCCTATTCGGTCGTGCTCTTCGACGAAATCGAAAAGGCCCACCCCGACGTGTTCAACATCCTTCTGCAAATTCTCGACGACGGCCGCCTCACCGACAGCAAGGGCAGGGTAGTCAACTTCAAAAATACCATTATAATCATGACGTCCAACGTCGGCGCCGGTCAGATAAAGAAGATGAGCGGGCTCGGCTTTGCCAATCCCGATGCCGACGACGGCTACGACGACATGAAGGAAAACATAATGGAGGCTCTCCGTCAGTCCTTCAAACCCGAGTTCTTAAACAGACTTGACGACATAATCATCTTCCGCAAGCTGACCAAGGAGGAGGCGGGCAAAATCTGCTACAAGATAATCGACGGTCTCCGCGCAAGGCTTAAGGATAGGAACATATCCATAGAACTCACGCCCGCCGCCATGGATAAACTCATCGACGAGGGCTACTCCGACGAATACGGCGCCCGCCCCTTGAAGCGCGTAGTGCAAAAGCGCATAGAGGACAGATTGTCCGACGAAATTTTGGCCGGCAGAATTCTGCACGGCGAAAAGGTCACCGTCGACGTAAAGGACGGCAACTTCGTGTTCTCCTCAAAGGCCGTTGCATCCGACTGATAAAATGTATTCGTTAAACTGAAAAATGCCATTCGTTGCGGCATATGTGCCGCCCAATTAAAAATTCCCCGCCGCAAAACTTCGTGTTTTGCGGCGGGGTTTTTTAATTAGTGAATAGTGAATAATGAATAGTGAATAGTGAATAGTTATGGCGCAAAACCATATTGTAGCCTCCACTTAGTTAAGGGGAGGTGGCATGCTTTAGCATGGCGGAAGGGTTTGTACCTTATTGTCATACTGAGTGAAGGGCACTTCAGCGCCCGCAGCGGAGAAACCTCCCAAACGAAGTCGCGCAGTTAATATATAATCTATGTCATACTGAGCGGAGCAGGGCGTAGACCTGCGCAGTCGAATGTATCTAGTCTAATAAAAACCGAACAAGATTTTTCAAATTCGTTCGTCGCATATCGCTCCTCAGAATAGGTAAGGCTTATTTTGCCACCCTTCCCCCCAAAAAATTTATTTGTCGGCAGATATTGACATGCCGTCCCTTAATTTGGTATAATGAGGGCAGATATAACTTAGGATAAATGCAAAGAATATGATTGAAGTTGTTCAGATCTCAGGCAAGCGCCAAAAGAAAAAGTTTTTCAAATTTTTAATCGACCTCTACAGGGACAATCCCTACGCCGCACCCAACCTCTATTCGGATGAATTTGCCGAATTCGATCCCAACATAAACGACGCCTTCAGGTTCGCCGACTGTAAAATGTTTCTCGCATATAAGGACGGCAAAATTGCGGGCAGAATAGCCGGCATTTGGCACCGCGGTTCCAATCAAAAGACGGGCTTAAAGCAGCTGCGCTTCACCCGCTTCGACGTGATAGACGACTTCGAAGTCACAAAGGCTCTCTTTGCAAAGCTGTACGAGTGGGCGCAGGAGCTTGGCATGGACGAAATAATCGGTCCCATTTCCTTTTCAGACCTCAACGAAGAAGGCATGCTCATCGACGGCTTCGACAAGGACAGCACATATATAGAGATCTATAATTATCCCTACTATGTCGAACACATGCAAAAACTCGGGGCGTATAAGGTGGTCGATTGGAACTGCTACCGCATGCCCGTTCCAAAGGAAGTCGACCCCCGTCTCGCCCGCCTCGCCGAGACAATAAAGAAGAGGGGCGGCTATGAGCTTCTCGACATAAAGTCGCTCATGAAAAAGGATAAAAAGGCTCTCGACCGCTATGTCATGGAGTGTCTCGATGTTTTGGACGAAAGTTTTGCCCATCTCTACGGCACAAGCCCTCTGAACGACAAGCAGAAGAGGAGGGAGATGAACACCATCTATCAGGTGCTCATTCCCGAATTCGGCGCGGTGGTATTAAAGGACGACCACGTCGTGTCCTACGGCTTCGTCATGCCCTCCATGCTTAAGGTGCTTCAGAAGGCGAAGGGCAGCATAGTGCCGTTCGGTCTCATTCCCTATATAAAGGCCATGAACAAGCCCGAAGTTGCCGACATGATGTCCATAGGCGTCCGCCCCGACCACGCCAACAAGGGCACCGTAGCCATAATCATGCACCACATACTCTGCGGTCTGATAGAGAAGGGTGTAAAATATCTTGAAACGGGGCCCGAGCTTGAAATCAACCTCAATGTTCAGAACTTGTGGAAGAACTTTAACAGGCAGCTCGTCAAGCGCCGCCGCTGTTGGGGACTCAAGGTTTCTTCGCCCGAAATATAAAAAATAACAATTATTTATATCACTTTTTGTCGAATTATAAATATTTAATGTTGACAAATTCAAATCTATTAATTATAATGGAACGGTAAAGCTATTTGTGCTTTACATTTTAAAAGTATTTTTAAAATAAAAATGACCTGAAGGGGGAAGATGAACTTCGGGTCAAGGGAGCATCAAATTGGATACAAACAAAAATGACGACGTCATAAGACTTGGAGATATCTTCCGCGTACTTTGGAAAAATATCATCCTTATTGCCATAATCACCGTGGCTGTTTTTGTGGTCGGCATCATTTACACCTTCGGCATTGCCCGTCCTCAGTACTCATCGAGTTCAACTTTCCTCGTTGCGGTAAGCACGCCTTCCACGGGCGGCTCGGACAATGTCAACCTCTCTGACTCTCTCCGCCTCGTCACCACGGCGGCACAGCTCGTCACCGAAGATAACACCCTCCGCCCCGTTGCAGAGGACAACGACCTCTCCGTTACAGAGCTCAGGGATATGGTCAGCGTATCATACAATACCGACAGCTTCCTAGTAACAGTCACCGTCGAGTGCGGAAACAGCACCCTCTCCATGCGGCTTGCCAACGAGCTTGTGGAAAGCCTCATAGATATCGCCAATACCGACGGCTCGGGCGTGGATATCCTCTTCAAAAATACCATCTCCATGACCTCGTCGGCCACCCGCGGCGTATATTCGTCGCCCAACAGGGCATTGTATCTCGCAATCTTTTTCATAGGCGGCCTCGTCGTCGCCTGCATCGTCGTCTACATCAAGGAATTCTGCTCCAACAAATTCCGCAACCGCGACGATATCGAAAATTATCTCGACCAAAAGGTTCTCGGCTACTTCATCGACGACAAGACCAAGGACAAAAATCTCTCCAAGGATGAAAAGGAGGCCCGTCAGGTCGAACTTGTCGAACCGGGCATCCGCGCCTACGAGCCCTACAACAAGCTCTTCACCAACATAAGATACTCCAACGTAGACAATCCCTATCGCGTCATAATGATAACCTCCTCTCAGGAGAAGGAACTCAAGAGCACCACAATAGGCAACTTTGCCTGCTGCATGGCTTACAACAAGCTCAATGTCGTCCTCATAGACATGGATATGCGCAAGCCCGTTCAGCACAAACTCTTCAAAGTGTCCAAGGATAAGGGCATAAGCGAATATGTCGGCGGCACCTGCAGCGAAGGCGAAATCATCAAACACACCAAGTACGGCGTCGACGTCATAACCACGGGTAAAAAGGTCATCAATCCCGTCGTAATCATCGAATCCGCTGCCTTCAAACAGCTGATTGCCGACCTCGCTGCTAAGTACGACTATGTCCTCATAGACACGCCTCCCGCGCTCGCCTGCTCGGATGCTGCTGCAATCAGCAAACTTTGCGACGGCGTAATCTTCAACGTTTCCATGCGCGACGTCAAGAAGAAGAAGGCTGCCATCGCCGTGCAGAGCCTCAAGGACGTCAACGCCAACATAATTGGCGTCAACGTCACAAAGGCCGTGGCGGACAAGCACGACGATTCCTACTATTATTACAGCGATAAGTACTATTCAAACGCACAGTTGCAGCCTGAAAAGTCCGCACCCACAGCAAGCGCAACGGGAACAAAGTCTCAGACCAACAACTCTTCAAATACAAAAAAGTCTAAATGATCGACATTCACAGCCACATATTGCCGGGGGTAGACGACGGCTCGCGCTCATTGGAGATGACAAAAAACCTCCTCGCCCTGTACAGGGAGGAGGGAGTGTCCGCAGTAGTGTGCACTCCCCATCAGAGCAGGGAACTCCGCCGCGCCGAACAGCTTAAGGCGCAGTTTGCCCTCCTTGAGGAGAAGGTCAAAGATTGTGGCGTCAAACTCTACCTCGGCGCCGAAATCTATTATTACGACGGCATGCTCGACGACCTCAATTCGGGCGAACTCTTAACTCTGAATGGCACAAAGTATGTGCTCGTCGAGTTCTCCACAAGGAACGAAATGGCCTATATCCCCGACGTAGTCTATGAACTGTCCGTCGCGGGCTACAAACCCATCGTCGCCCATATCGAGCGGTACGGCTATCTCAGCCTCGACGGATGGAGGGAGGTAAAGTCCAACGGCGGGCTCATTCAGGTCAACGCCTCAATCTTTACCAAAAAGGAGTGCGCAAAGCTCGTCAAAAAGTTCATGAAGGCCGACCTTGTCGACTTCATCGCCTCCGATTGCCATAACGAAGGTTCCCGCAGCGTAAATTTTTCTGCCGCCAAGGCATACGTCGCCAAAAAGTTCAGCGAACGTTACGACAAATATTTCGGCGAAAACAACATCTTTAAAGACTGATAAAATCAAATTCAAAGTCCCGCACGGAAATTTTTCCGCGCGGGACTTTTTTACTTTTTCCTTATGTCATTACGACCGAAGCGGCCAAATCTCTCTCTGTCATTCCGACGCGGAAAGTTGTTCCTAATGTTCAGGCAACATTTTCATATCCCCTCGTCTGTTTAATAATAAAAATTTTTCACAAACTTATAAAAAGCGGGTCAGGTTGCGGCCTTTGCGGTTGTTTTTATTATAAAGCTATTTATATTTGCATTATTTTGTGATATTTACCATAAATTGCCGCCCGCACGGGCACTTTGGTAACTTCTATTGACAAACTGTTGCATTAGTAGTAAAATGTTAATAAATTAATTGTAATAAAAATGTACAATAATTTTTCGGATTAAACGTAGCATTTGGCTGCGTATCTGTGGGAGGGAGCGTGACACAGCAATTTTTTGCGCCGATAATCGCACTTATAACTATATCCGCCTGCGTCGGTTTAAATTGTCTTGTAAGAAAGGTCAGGGTTCGCCTCAAGGGGCGCGCCGCCTCTGCGCTGCACTATTTAACAATTTTCACCGTCATATGCGCATGCTGTTGGCTGTCGAACAGCTTCTCACTGTGGGAAATGTCCGAAAAATATTTTTGGGCAAATACTCCCAACAGCTTAAAGCTTTTCCTTCAGCCGGGCATCTGCATAGACCTTACAAGCGCAATGCTCGTATGTGCCTACGCCGCGTTGCTGCTCGGTGCGGCACGTCTGCTCTGTCTGCTCTGCAGCTCAGGCGGCAAGCGCAGGAACAGCCGCCCCGGCCAATTATGTCTTTCAACTGCAACAACATATAAACAGATTTTTGTAACTCATAACTGCTCCATGCCGTTATTCGGCATCTGCGCAAGGTATAATTCATAATTGAAAATGTCCGCCTGTCGGTTGTGTGCGGACTTGCGGCGTACATATCGTCCCGCCCGTCGCGGGAGGTTGCTGTGCGCGCCATTGCTATTTTCATTTAAGAATATATCAGGAGTTGAATTAAAATGCAAAAGAATTACGAACGCGAAGTGCAATCGGTCACGTCGCCGCGTTCTGAAAAATTATCTCAAAGACGACCCGTAAAGGCAGCCCGCGGCAAGCCTTATGTCGTCATGCCAAGCGCCGCAAAGGCGCCCTATGTCCCCAAAAAGCGGTACGCTTACCGCTTTGTAAAGCGCGTTTGCGATATAATTTCTTCGGGACTGTTCCTCATTGTCTTTTCGTGGCTGTTTATAATAATTTCCCTCATAATCAAGCTCGGCGACGGCGGCAAGGTAATATACAAGCAACCCCGCATCGGCAAGGGCGGCAAGCATATCTACATTTCAAAATTCAGGAGCATGAAGCCCAACGCCGACAAGCTCGAAGATATGCTCACTCCCGAACAGCTCGAACAATACAGGCGCGAATTCAAACTCGACAACGACCCCCGCATAACAAAAATTGGTAAATTCCTTCGCAAGACGTCGTTGGACGAGCTTCCGCAGGTATGGGACGTGTTCGTCGGCAGACTGTCCGTCGTCGGTCCCCGTCCCCTGCTCGAGGATGAACTGCGCGAAAAATACGGCAGCGACGCACAAAAACTGCTCTCTGTCAAGCCGGGCATAATCGGATGGTGGGCCGTCAACGGCCGCAGCAACGTGACTTACGAAAGCGGCGAACGCCAAAGGTTGGAGCTGTACTATGTCGACCACTGTTCGCTCATGTTCGACGCAAAAATATTGTTCAAGGCCATAGTGTCCGTCGTAAAGCGCGACGGCGCCAAATAGGCAGAGCGGAGCGGCACATGAAAGACATAAAAGTGCTCGTCGCCACCCACAAAAGATACCGCATGCCGGAAGATAAAATGTATCTGCCCGTCCATGTCGGCGCCGCTGGCAAGCGTGACGAAGAGGGCAATCCTCTCGACTTCGGTATTCAAAGGGACGATACGGGCGATAATATATCGCATAAAAACTATTGCTATTGCGAGCTGACTGCCGCCTATTGGGCATGGAAAAATCTCAACAGCGATTTTATCGGCCTCGTCCACTACAGAAGGCACTTCCGCGGAAAGCTCATCGGCAAAAAGTTCAGCAAAATACTCACAGGCGCTCAGGCCGACAAGCTGCTCGGCGAATACAAGGTACTGCTTCCCAAAAAGCGCCACTATTTTATAGAGTCCAACCGCAGTCAGTACATTCACGCCCATCACAGGGAGGGGTTGGAGCTGACTGAAAAGGTGATAGGCGAGTTTTATCCCGCTTACTCCGCAAGCTTTAAAATAGTAATGGACAGGACTTGCGGCCACCGCTTCAACATGTTCATCATGCGGCGCGACATCTTCGAAAGCTACTGCTCATGGCTGTTCGGGGTGCTGTCCGAAGTGGAGAAGAGGTTGGATATAACCGGTTGGGACCCCGTAGAGCAGAGGGTATTCGGCTACCTTGCCGAGCGCCTTTTGGATGTTTGGCTGCTCAAAAACAACATAAAGTACCGGGACATACCCTATATGTTCATGGAAAAGCAGCATTGGTTCAAAAAGATATTCGCATTCGTTGCAAGAAAGTTCGGCCGCACATAGTTGCGGAAAGGAGATATATGTCAAAGGGCAAAAACGGCGGGATAAGTTTGTGCATTGCATACTGCTTTCTCGAAATACTCATCAGCACCGAAATCATATATCTCATTCCCTCGTCCTTTTTTTCCATTCTCAAATACGTTTTGGCCGCGGTCATGACGGCATACCTGCTGTTCGACATGCGGCACATACGGTTTAACAGCTCTCACATTCCGTTGGCGCTGTGCGCCTTAGTCGCCGTCGCCACGGCAATCTTTGCCCGCACCCTGCAGATATACATGTTGCTGCTCATAATTTTGCTGCTGAGGGGCTACAGCTTCAGGCAAATTTTGCGGCCCATGTATGTCATGCTGTGGGCGGTATTTATTTTTACGCTTTTAATGTCGCTTGCGAACATCTATCCCAATGTCGACCATTCAAGGAACGGCACGGTGAGGAACGCCCTCGGGTTCGGCACGCCCACGCTCGGCCAAAGCATATTGCTCTTTCTGTTGCTTTCGCACTTTTACCTCAAAAAGAACAAGATGTCATACATTTCCATCGCGCTCTACCTGATTGCAGTATCGGCAATGTATGCCTTCACCGTGGGCAGAACGGGCTATTATCTGTCGCTTTTCGCCATAGCCGCCATTTTTCTCTATAAAATCTGCAGCGGCGCGGCCGTCTTTAAAAAATTTTCCTCGTCCAACATCTTGTGCCTCGCACTCATTGCTCTGCCGTTTGTGTTGCTCGTGCTCACCCTCGTGCTCACCCGCCTGTACGAAGCGGGCGTCCCCTTTGCAGTTAAGCTCAATGCGGCCTTAAGCACCCGCCTCGAGCTTCAAATGAACGCCTTAAACGAGCGCCCTATAACCCTCTTCGGTCAGAATATCGCATGGTACAACAGTCAGAATATCTATATCGGCATAGATAATTCCTATCTGTACCATCTCTTCAACTACGGCCTCGTCGTCTTTGTCGCCGCGCTGTTTATGTACAGCTATATCCTCTACGGGGCGTGGCGCAGGGGCGATGTCTGCATGATGCTCGTCGTCGTCATCATTTTGATAGACGGCATTGTCGAGCCCTACATGCTCGACTTCAAATATAACTACTTCATCCTGTGCATCGGCAGCTATGTGCTCAACGCAAAGCGCACCCAAAATTACTTTAAAAACAGCCTCATATTCAATATCAGATTAAAGAATAAGGAGAAAGCGGTATGAACAGCACGGCTGCCGTCGTCGTCACCTACAACAGGTGCGCCCTCTTGTGCGAAAATATAAACTGTCTGCTCGCCCAAACGCACCCCGTCGATATAATAATTATCGACAATGCAAGTACGGACGGCACTTTTGAAAAATTGTCCCCGTATATAGAGGGCAAAAAAATATCTTACTTCAACACGGGCTCCAACCTCGGCGGCGCGGGCGGCTTTCAGTTCGGCATAAAAAAGGCCGTGGAGGCGGGCTACGATTATGTTTGGGTCATGGACGACGACTGCATGCCCAACCCCGACGCCCTGTCTCAGCTGTCTGAGGCGCATAAAAGGCTCAATGGCAACTACGGCTTTCTGTGCAGCAAAGTGCTGTGGAAGGACGGCAGCATATGCACCATGAACGTTCCCCGCGCCACTTTAACAAAGCCTTTAAAGGACTATTCGGGCGGGGATATCCCCGTGGCAATGGCCTCGTTCGTGTCGCTCTTTTTAAAGTCGTCGACAGTCAGGGAGGTGGGGCTTCCCATAAAGGAGTTCTTCATTTGGACGGACGATTGGGAATATACCCGCAGAATCTCCAAAAAATACCCCTGCTACGCCGTCTGTAACTCCGTCGTAGTGCATAAATCGCAGTCCAACATAGGCGCAAATATTGCAAGCGATACGCCCGACAGGCTGAACAGATTTTTCTACCTCTACCGCAACGACGTCTACCTGTACAGAAGGGAGGGGCTCAAGGGCTTTATGTACGAGTGCGTAAGGCTGACAAACCACTTCTTCAGGATTCTTTTAAAGGCCAAGGACAACAAATTTAAGCGTATAAAAATCATGTTCCGCGGCACAAGGGCGGGCTTCAAATTCAAACCGCAGATAGAATTTGCTGACTGACATGAAGATTTTAGAGATGTTTGGCGAGCCCGTCTCCAACGGCGGGCAGGAAGCCTTTGTAATAAATATGCTCAGGCACATGGATCTCGACGGCCTCAGTGTCGACGTCCTCACGCCGTACTATTGCGACAACGCATATTATAAGGGCATAATAGAGCAAAAGGGCGGCACCCTCTACTGCCTCGGCCTCGACTTTGCGCCCGGCAAAAACAGGTTCAATTTAATCGCCCCCTTAAAAAAATTTCTCTCCGGGCACAGTTACGACGCCGTGCACATTCACTCGGGCAGCATATCTGTGCTCGCCGAGGGCGCCCGTGCCGCAAAGAGGGCGGGCGTCAAAAAGATAATCGTCCATTCACACTGCGCGGCCGAAAAAATCACCCTTAAACACATCCTCATAAAATTTGTCATGGGCGCGGTCATGCGCGGCTGTCCCACGCACTATGTGGCTTGCTCAAAGGTGGCGGGGCTCTCAAAGTTCTCCAAAAGAATAGTCAATAAAAAGCTGATAATCTTAAAGAATGGCGTCGATTTAAAGGAGTTCGGCTTCAATGGCGAAATACGCAAAAAAATGCGTGACTCGCTCGGCATAGAACAAAATTGCATTGTCCTCGGCCATGTCGGCAGGTTCTCCTATCAGAAGAACCACGAATATCTCCTCTCAATATTAAAGGCACTCAAAGGGGAGGGGGCAAACGCAAAATTGCTGCTCATAGGCTCGGGCGAAACTATGCCCCAAATAAGGGAAGGGTGCAAAAATCTCGGTCTTGATGGCGACGTGCTGTTTATCGGCAACGTCAACAACGTGAACGACTACCTTCAGGCGATGGATGTGTTCCTGCTCCCCTCTCGGTTCGAAGGCCTTCCCATCGTCGGCGTGGAGGCGCAGGCGGCGGGGCTGCCCTGCATCTTTTCGGACGGGATAACCGACGAGGTAAACCTAACCCCAAACGTCTGCTATCTTCCAATCGATCAGAACAGCATCTCCCTTTGGGCGCAAAAGGCGCTCGCCTTAGCGCCCATTTCGGGTGCAGATAATGCCGCTGCCCTCAAAAAAAGCGGCTTCGACGTATTTGATACCGCCCAAAAACTGCGCTCAATTTATATCTCTTAATTTCCCATGGACAATCAGCTGATATTATTCTCCGTCTCTCATAAAAAGGTCGGCGGCCTGCCCCCGGACAGGTCTGTCATCGGCGTCGGCGCAAACGGCTCATCAATCGGCGCGCAGTATACCGACTGCACGGGCGACAACATAAGCGGCAAAAACCAAAGCTTTTGCGAGCTCACCGCCCTCTATTGGATTTGGAAAAACGTAAACTGCCAATATGTCGGCTTTGAACATTACCGCCGCTTTTTCTTTACCCGCGGCCAACTCATCGCCCGCCCCTTAAACAGGGAGGAAATTGCAAAAATCCTTGGGTCGGGCAGTGTAATCATTCCCAAGCCCCACAAGTGCGGCTGTTCGGTCTATGAGGACTACGCGCGCAACCACAACATTGCCGACCTCGACGAGTGCAGGGCGATAATTTCTGCCGACTGTCCCGAATACCTTTCAGACTTTGACGCCGTCATGTCGTCAAGCGAATATTCGCTCGCCAACATGTTTGTAATGCCCAAAGAGCTTGTCGACGAGTACTGCTCGTGGCTGTTCGGCATACTCTTCAAGGCCGAAAAGCTCATAGATATCTCGGGCAGGGACAGCTATCAGGTCAGGGTGTTCGGCTTTCTTGCAGAGCGCCTGTTCAATGTGTGGCTGCACCACAGGCACTTAAAAATCTTCTACGCCCCCGTCTACAACGTGGGCGACTGCCCCATAGCCGTCCGCATAAAGGGCAAGTTTTTCGGCGGCAAAAAATAACTTCAGGGAAAATTTATGTACGACTATCTCATCGTCGGCAGCGGCCTTTACGGCGCCGTCTGCGCACACGAACTCAATAAAAGGGGCAAAAGCGTGCTCGTCATCGACAAGCGCCCCAACATCGCAGGCAATGTCTACACCGAGAAGGTGGAGGGCATAAACGTCCACAAGTACGGCGCCCACATCTTCCACACTTCGGATAAAGAGGTGTGGGAGTATGTAAATGCCTTCGCCGAGTTCAACAACTTCGTCAACTCCCCCGTGGCGCGCTACAAAGACGAGTGCTATAACCTGCCTTTCAACATGAACACCTTCACCAAATTGTGGCCGGACGTGTTCACTCCCGAGGAGGCTGCCGCCAGAATAGCCGAAGAAATCGGCGAAAGCTATAAACAAAACCCCGCCAACCTCGAAGAGCAGGCCATTAACCTCGTCGGCAAGACGATATACCAAAAGCTCGTCAAGGGCTATACGGAAAAGCAGTGGGGGCGTGACTGCAAAGAACTCCCAGCCTTCATAATCCGCCGTCTGCCCGTCAGGTACACCTTCGACAACAACTACTTCAACGACCGTTATCAGGGCATCCCAATCGGCGGCTACACCAAAATGGTGGCCAACATGCTCGAAGGAATTGAGGTGCGCTTAAACTGCGACTTCTTCGAACACAGAGAGGAGTTGACCGCGCAGGCCAAAGAGATAATCTACACGGGCGCGATTGACGCATACTTCAACTATTGCTACGGCCCCCTCGAATACCGCTCGGTGCGCTTTGAAACCGAGCTGTTGGATAAGCCCAACTTTCAGGGCAACGCCGCCGTCAACTACACCGACCGCGACGTGCCTTGGACAAGGATAATCGAACATAAGTGGTTCGAGTTCGGCAAGGACGAGGAGGGCAACGATTTGCCAAAGACGGTCATCTCCCGCGAGTACAGTTCGGAGTGGAAACCGGGCGACGAGCCGTACTATCCCGTCAACGATAAGCGGAACGGCGAACTGTACGAAAAGTATAAAGCCCTTGCCCAAAAGGAACAGAATGTAATCTTCGGCGGCCGGCTCGGTCAGTACAGGTACTACGACATGGACGACGTAATCAGGGCAGCCCTCGATATGCTGAAAAGTCTGTAAGCATACAGTCAACGGCGCCCGCGCTTATGCGCGGGCGCCTCTTTAAATATTATAAATTCTCTATACCGTCATAAATCGACTCATTTCGGCATAGTCTATCTTAAGCCCCGTCGGGGCGGGAGAGGATAGCCTATGTGGGAATATATAATTAAACGCGTCGTAACCGAGGGGGAATATATCGTCGAAAGGGGCGCAACCGTGCGCGCCGCAGCTCAGCACTTTTCGGTCAGCAAGTCCACCGTCCACAAAGATGTTACCGAGCGCTTGGAGGAAATAGATAAAGATTTGTACGAGGAGGTTAAAAAAGTTCTGTCTAAAAACCTGTCCGAGCGCCACATCCGCGGCGGCATGGCCACAAAGAGCAAATATGCCATGATAAAGAGTCACGGCGGCGCCGAAAAGGCGGGGGAGGTGCACTCCGATGTGGAATAATGTCATTTTATGTTTGATAGTGTAAAAATAAATTTAATTGAAAAATTTACATTCAATTTATTTACATGGCTTATAAAATATATATAATATAAACTGAAGGCATGTAAAAAACTGCGCGTCCCTGAAATTTGTTCATTATTTTTCCCCCTTATTATATTGTTGTTAAAGGAGTGCGCCACGGCGCACTCCTTTAACTTTATCCGTCATATCGCAATTGCGTAAAAATTATAACGCAATTGCAAAAACAAATTGCCAGCCGCGCTGAAAGCGCGGCTGGCAGTCATATAGTTGCATAAGTTATTTAATTTCCCTTATCCATCCGTCGGGCGCGGGTATGCGGCCCATCTGTATGCCCGTAAGAGTGTCATAGAGCTTTTTGGTCACAGGGCCCATCTCCTCCATGCCGGAGGGGAAGCTTATCACCTTGCCGTGATCGTCAATTGCGCCCACGGGCGAAATTACCGCGGCCGTGCCGCACAGTCCGCACTCGGCAAAGTCCTTTACTTCCTCAAATTTAACAGGCCTGTGCTCAACCGTCATGCCGAGTATGTGCTCGGCAACGTAGCACAGCGAGCGCCTCGTAATGGAGGGGAGAATTGAGTCCGACTTGGGCGTAACGACTTTTCCGTCCTTGGTAACAAAAATAAAGTTCGCGCCGCCCGTCTCCTCAACGTAAGTCCTCGTCGCCGCGTCAAGGTACATGTTTTCGTCAAAGCCCTTCTTGTGCGCGTCTACAATTGCGTGCAGGCTCATGGCGTAGTTCAGCCCCGCCTTAATGTGTCCCGTGCCGTGGGGGGCAGCCCTGTCAAAGTCGCTCACGCGTATAACAATGGGCTTTGCGCCGCCCTTAAAGTAGGGGCCCACGGGCGTGCAGAACATTCTGAATTCATATTCCTGTGCGGGCTTTACGCCGATGACGGCGGAGGAGCCGAACATAAACGGCCTTATATAAAGGGTTGCGCCGCTGCCGTAGGGGGGCACAAACTCCCTGTTTGCGCTCACGACTTTGTCCACGGCCTCCAAAAACCTTTCCTTGGGGAAGACGGGCATTTCAAGCCTTGCGGCCGAAGCTTCCATCCTCTCGGCGTTGAGGTCGGGGCGGAAGGTGACAATCTTTCCGTCCTTGGTCGTGTACGCCTTCAAGCCCTCAAAGGCAGTTTGGGCGTACTGCAAAACGCCCGCACATTCGGTCAGCACAATCTTGTCGTCGGTCGTAAGCTGCCCGTCGCTCCACTTTCCGTCCTTGTAGTGCGCCACATAGCGGTAGGGGGTCTTTATATATCCGAAACCTAAGTTTCCCCAGTCGAGATCAGCAGACATATCTTTTTACCTTCTTAAAAATTAATTACAATAATTATACTCCCGCAAAACCCGTATGTCAATTGTGCGATTGACAAAATTGTGCTTTAAGTGCTAAAATATAGTCGAACATGTCCAAAATTACTTCAATCGAACAACAAAAAAAGGATAAGACCCGCTGTTCGGTCTACATCGACGGCGCATTTTACTGCGGTCTCAAGATAGAGGTGGCAATCAAATACCGCCTCAAGGCCGGCATGGAGATAGAGAGGTCTGAACTCGACGAAATTCAGCTCGCCAACGAAAAGATTCAGGCCACCGAGCGCGCCATGAATCACCTGTCTGCCACGTTAAAGACGCGCAGGCAGATGTCCGACTTCCTCGCCTCCAAGGGCTACACGCAGGCGGTCATCGACTATGTGATAGATAAGCTCGAAGGCTACGGCTATATAGACGACTACGCCTACTGCCGCGCCTATGCGGCAAGCGTCAGCGGCAAGGGCAAAACGGCCATCCGTGCCGCCCTAATAAAGCGCGGTGCCGACCGCGACGCAATCGACGAGGCCCTCTCCGAAGTCGAGGAGGACGAGGATGAGGTCATGGCGGTCGTCCGCAAGTACATGCGCGGCAAGGAGTACTCGCGCGAAAATATCAACAAGGCCATCCGCCATTTAATTTCCCGCGGCTACAGCTATGAGACGGCAAAGAGCGCCGCTTCAAAACTTGGCGAAGATATCGATGACTGACGTTCGTCAGGCCATATGTGCCGTCCAATTAATTTTTAAGGAATTGTTATGCAAAAATTTTTGACCAATGCGCTCATGCGCCAATGCGACAGCTATACAATAAATACCCTCGGCGTGCCCTCCATAGAGCTCATGGAGCGTGCAGGCGCCGCCCTTGCCGAACAGGTGCAAAACTGCGGCGGTAAGTGCGTCACCGTCGTCTGCGGCGGCGGCAACAACGGCGGCGACGGCTATGTCTGCGCCCGCCTGCTCATGGAAAGGGGGGTGGCGGTGTCCGTCTGCGACCTCTCGGGCGGCAGATATTCGCCCGACTGTGCCGACCGCAAAAGGGCTTACGGCGGGCAATATGCCTCAACCATCAAAGGCGATATCATTGTCGACTGCATCTTCGGCACGGGACTGTGCCGCAACGTGGAGGGGGAGTACGCCGCGGCCATAGACGCAATAAATGCAAGCGGCGCATTCGTCGTGTCGGCGGATATCCCAAGCGGCATAAACGGCGACAACGGCCGCGTAATGGGCACGGCCGTCAGGGCGGATATAACGGTCGCAATCGCGCAGTACAAGCTCGGCCACGTCCTCGGCGACGGCCCCGATTACTGCGGCGCCGTAATTCGTGCGGATATCGGCATAGATGCCCCTGCAGACTGCGCCTGCGCCTTTGAGGACGGGGATATTTCGCCCTTTTTTCCGAAAAGACTGCACAACTCCCACAAGGGCAACTACGGTTCGGCCTGCATAGTTGCGGGCAGCAAAAAGTACCCCGGCGCTGCGGCTCTCTGCCTGTCAATGGCCGAACGCTCGGGCTGCGGCTATGTAAAATTGTGCTCGGACAGCGAGGTCAAAAGTGCACTCGTCGCGACATATCCGCAGGCCATTTATCTTGAACGGCCCGACTATTCCTGCTCCGCGCTCGCCGTCGGTCCCGGGTGCGGCGACGACCAAGCGATGTATAACGCGGTAAAAGACGCCCTTTTGAATTACGAGGGCAAACTCATAATCGATGCCGACGGCTTAAACTCCCTTTCGCACTTCGGCAAAGAAATTTTAAGGGACAAAAAGTGCTCCGTCCTCATAACTCCCCACGTCAAGGAATTTTCCCGCCTTACGGGCAAAGCGGTGGACGAAATATTAAATGACCCCGTAAATTGCGCCAAGGCGTTTGCCGGGGAGTACGGCGTCACCGTCCTTTTAAAGGGCGCCGCCACAATAATCACCGACGGCCAAAGGGTAGCCTTAAACCTTCGTGGCAGCACGGCCCTTGCAAAGGGCGGCAGCGGCGACATGCTCACGGGCTTCATCTGCGGCACTGCGGCGAGGGGCTTAAATTTATTCAACGCCGCCGTCTGCGCAAGCTATGTCATGGGTGCCGCGGCAGAGGAGGCCTCCGCCCAAAGAACTGACTACTGCGCCACCGCGCAGGACATAATCGAACGGCTGCCCGACGCCATCAAAAATATCGTCGGCGGCTGATATTTGTGGTATAAAAACTCTCCCCGCTGTCAACAATAAAATTGAGGCAGCTACATATAATATATTATAAACTGCCCCGCGGCTCTCTTGCCGCAGGAGGTAAATTTTATGATAAAGCGAGGAGAACTCTACTACGCCGACCTCTCACCCGTTGTCGGCAGCGAACAGGGCGGCGTCCGTCCCGTCCTCGTCGTTCAGAACGACGTCGGCAACAAATTTTCGCCCACGGTCATCGCGGCGGCGGTCACAAGTAAGATAAACAAGGCAAAACTGCCCACGCACATAGAACTGCCCGAGGGCGTCTACGGCCTCAACAAGGACTCCGTAATCCTGCTCGAACAGATTCGTACTCTCGATAAGCGCCGTTTAAAGGAGAGGATAGGCGAACTTCCCACCGAAACCATGTCGCAGGTCGACAAAGCAATTTTAATAAGCTTAGGCTTCATCAAATAGAGGGGCGCAACTTTTAAAGTTGCGCCCCCACTCTTTTGCGGCGCCTTATTTTTTACAAAAATTTGCGCCAAAACACTTTTATTCGCCGCCGCGCTGTGTTATAATCTAATCATGGCAAACAAAAAATTAAAACTTCATTTCGGCAAGGTCAGCATAATACTCATCTTTGTGTGCATTGCGCTCATTGCCGTCGACCTAATATTAAAACACTTCGAGGAGGCGCAGGATTGGCAGTTCACCGTCATTCCCGGCCTCATATGGGTCGAACACGGCCACCACAACACGGGCGCAGCATTTTCCTTCCTTGCAGGGGCGGAGTGGGGGCAGACCTTCCTCACCGTATTCACGATAATTCTCCTCGCTGCGCTCATCACGGCGTTTGTGTTCATTCCCGAGCGCGCCGCCTTCTTAAAGACGGCTCTCGCCATGATCATCGCAGGCGCCATCGGCAACCTCGTCGACAGGGCGGCCTTCGGCTATGTGCGCGACTTCGTTTGGGTGGGCATAGGCTCCTTCGGGGCGTACTGCAACTTTGCCGACTTCTTCATCGTGTTCGGCGTAATTTTTGCCGTCGTCGATTTTCTCTTCCTCAACGAATGGGCCTTAATTCCCCTCACAAAGCATGCCAAGGCCGCGCAGGCAAAGAATAAGGAGAGCTCCTCATCGGACGGCGACGGAGAGCAAGGGGACGCGGGCGAATAATGCAGACCGTCAGCTTTTTTTCGCCCAAAAATTATGAACGGGCGGACATATGCCTCTGCGAACAGCTTGAAGGCCGCACCCGCTCGGCAGTAAAAAAACTGTTCGAAGGCGGCATGGTCACCATAGGCGGCAGACTCGCCAAGCCCTCGCAGAGCGTGGCGGAGGGGGAAGCGGTGGAGTGCACCCTGCCCGATCCCGTCGAAATTTCCGCCCGGCCGGAGGATATCCCCCTCGACGTAGTCTACGAGGACGACGACATCGCCGTCATAAACAAACAGCAGGGGCTCACCGTCCACGTCGGCAACGGCAATCTCGACGGCACTTTGGTCAACGCCCTGCTCTTTCACTTAAAAAATTTAAGCGGCGTCGGCGGCGCTCTGCGTCCCGGCATCGTGCACAGAATAGATAAAAACACCTCGGGGCTGCTCGTCGTCGCCAAGAACGACAGCGCTCACCTCAGCCTCGCAAAGCAGATAGAGCAAAAGACCTGCAGCCGCCAATACCTCGCCCTGTTGGAGGGCAACTTGAAAAACGACAGCGGCACCGTCACCACTTACATAGGCCGCAGCCCGTCCGACCGCGTAAAAATGGCCGTTGTCCCGCCCGAAAAGGGCAAGATTGCCATAACCGACTATAAAGTCGAACAGCGCAGCTCGGGCTATACCCTCTGCCGCTTCACATTGCACACGGGCAGAACTCATCAGATACGCGTGCACGCAAAGTATCTCGGCCACCCCGTCGTCGGCGACGACGTCTACGGCATAAAAAAGCAGCGCTTTGCCCTCAACGGCCAGCTTCTGCACGCCTGCCGGCTAGAGTTGACTCACCCCCGCACGGGCGAGCGCATGGCATTCACCGCGCCCCTGCCCGACTATTTTGCGGCTGTGCTCAAAAAACTCAGCTTTGACGTCGCCTCTATAGTATATTGACTGCGATAATATCTCCCTTTATGGGAATAATATTTTTAAGGAGTACTCTCTATGGCAAAAAAAAGAACTACTACAAAATCTACGACTTCAAACGGTGAAATATTAAGGTTCTGCGCCTTTTGGGGCATGGCGGTTGCCGCCGTGCTCTATCTCATATCGGGGCTCATCGCCTGCATCGCACAGTGGACGGGCGAAGTGGGCGCAACGCTGCAGCGCATATGCGGCATAATCAGCCTGCTCGGCAGCATTGCAATAGTCATCGCCATCGCCTTCCCCGCATATTCATATGTGCGCGGCAAGAGCAAGACGTGGAAAATTTTGTATTGGATTTTCCTCGCGGTGTTCGTGCTCGGCGTGGTATTCGGCGCAATCCCCTCAATCGCATAATTAATCGCACTATGGCGCCCGCGCTTTTGTAAAAAAGCGCGGGCGCATTTTTCTTTACAAATTGCCCCTTTTAAGTTATAATGTCATTGAAATAAACAAAGAGCAGGGTCAATTTTTATGGCAAATCCTTTAGTTGCAATCGTCGGCAGGCCAAATGTCGGCAAAAGCACTTTCTTCAATAAAGTAGTTGGCCGCAAGGTCTCCATAACCGAGGACAGGCTGGGCGTCACCCGCGACAGACTGTATGCCGACGCCGAATGGCGGGGCAAAAACTTTTCCCTCGTCGATACGGGCGGCATAGAGCTGAAGTCCGAGGACACCATGTGGAAGGAGATAAAAAAACAGGCCGAAGTGGCAATCGACACCGCGCAGGTCATCCTCTTTTTCGTCGACGGAAGGGAGGGGCTCACCGCCGCCGATTACGACGTGGCCGACATGCTCCGCCGCTCCAAAAAGCCCGTCATCCTCGTCGTCAATAAAATCGACGAATATTCTGAGGAGAAGGTGTTCGAGTTTTACTCCCTCGGCCTCGGCGAACCCTTCCCCGTCTCAAGCGAACACTCAACGGGCATAGGCGACGTCTTGGATGAAGCCGTCAGTTGGTTCGAAAAGTACGAAAACGAGGAGGACGACTCCATAAAGATTGCCGTCGTCGGCAAGCCCAACGCGGGCAAGAGCTCGCTCGTCAACAAGCTTTTAGGCTTCGAGCGCTCAATCGTCACCGACATCGCAGGCACCACCCGCGACGCAATCGATACCAAGTTCACCTACGACGGAAGGAATTACACCATAATCGACACCGCCGGCATACGCAAAAAGGCAAAGGTGGAGGACGATGTGGAGTATTACTCGGTAATGCGCGCCTTCGACGCCGTCCGCCGCGCCGACGTCTGCCTTCTCGTCGTCGACTGCACCGAGGGGCTCACCGAACAGGATACAAAAATAATCGGCTATGTGCACGAACAGGGCAAGCCCTCGGTAGTCGTCATGAACAAGTGGGACCTTATCGAAAAGGATACCAACACCATAAACAAGTTTGAGGACAAGCTCAAGGAAGATTTAAAGTTTATGGACTATTTCCGCTCGATCTACGTCTCCGCCAAGACGGGTCAGCGCACCGAAAAGATAATGGCGGCGGTGGACGAAGTGTATGCAAACGCCCACTTCCGCGTGCCCACGGGCACTTTGAACGACCTCATCTCCGACACAATCCGCGCCAACGAGCCGCCCTCCTACAACGGCAGGCGCTTGAAGGTCTATTATTCCTCGCAGGTGTCCGTCGCCCCGCCCACGTTTGTGCTGTTCGTAAATTCAACCGACCTTCTTCATTTCTCTTACGAGCGCTTCCTCGAAAATACTCTGCGCAAGTGCTTCAATTTCTCGGGCACGCCCATAAGAATTGTCACCCGCGAGCGCGACAAAAAGGAGAACTGAAATGTTCATATCAATCTCCAACACATGGTATTGGTTTTTGCTCGGCGCTGTCGTCAGCTATTTTATCGGCTGTTTCAACTTCGCCGTGCTCATCTCCAAGTTAAAGCATAAAGATATCCGCAACGTAGGTAGCGGCAACCCCGGCACAATGAATATGTCGCGCACATTCGGTTGGAAAATCGGCCTCATCAATTTTCTGTGCGACGCGTTAAAGGGCATCATTCCCGTAATGGTCGGCCACCTCGCCTTTGCAGGCATGTATTTTCAGGGCACTTCCTTCGCCGTAACCGATTTTTCGCGCTATCTCTTCGGCCTGTGCGCCGTAATCGGCCACATTTTCCCCGTCACCATGAAGTTTAAGGGCGGCAAGGGCATCGCAACAACGCTCGGCGTGTTCACCTGCGGCGTCACCTGCGAAGTCGGTTGGTTCTTCCCGCTCGCCTTTGCCCTCCTCGTCGGCGTCGTGCTCTACATATACGCCTTCGAATGGGGCTCCATGGGCTCTCTGCTCGGCGTTTCGGGCTTCACGATATGGCAGGGCATAATCTTCTTTCTGCGCTATCAGGCCATGCTCTCCAACGCATGGGTAATTGCTACATTTATGCTGTTGCTCGTCTACAACCTCTTAACGTGGATAGCCCACCGCGTCAACCTCTACAAGCTGATGGGGGGAGAGGAGCACCGCACCTCGGTAAAAAAGATGCTCCACAAAAAGAAAAACAAGGCATAATGTCCCATTTAAACGAAGTCAAAAACACGGCGGGCGCAACCTCACGGTTGCGCCCGCCGCTATTTTCTGATACCTAAATAATTGTTAAAATTTATTTCTTCTTTTTATCATTCTTGTCGTCAGGCGTGTTCTCCACCGACTGAATGGCATATTCAATGGCGGGGTTAACATCCAAAATTGCCTGCACAAAGTCGGTGTACTGCGAAGGCTTTATCACGATAATAATATAGCTCTCGTCCTTGAAGTACACCAAAAGCTTGTCGGTTTCCCTGTCAAGCACAACAATGTCTATCTGCTTTACGTCGTAGCTGCTGCGTATAAACCCGAACGCCGTCCTGAGCGTCTTTTGATTGACAGAGTAATAAGATGAGCACAGCACGCTTACAAGCAGTCCGCCCGCGACTATCGTAATGAAGAACATTAAAATATATAGTACGAGCGGCAAAGCGGGGTTGACGGCATAGGATATGCCTTGGGTGATGCAAACATACAGGTTGACTATAAATCCCGCAAGGCATACGGCGAGTCCTGCAATTATGAGAATAAGCGTCAGCCTCGGGAAGGAGTATTTGAACTTTTTCATAGCTCCATTATATACCGCCCCGTTAAAAAAATCAACCCTTGCCGTATAAATTTTACATTGTGCCGCGACGGGCAAAAAAACAGCGGGGCGCGAAGGCTTGCCTTCGCGCCCCGCTTCATACAAACAAAGTCAAAATTGCGTTTATTTTTAATTTGCCCCTTCCAGCGCTTGAAAAATTTTACATAATATAGTAAAATAAAATTATTATCGAAATTTACGGGAGTATGGCACATGATTAAGTTAATTAAAAGCGGAGTTTATTACACGGGCGGAAAACTTGTAAAGGAAAATGTCGCCTTCATGCGCGAAGAGCAGAAGAGGGAGGCCATAAAGGGCACGCTCGCCTATCGCATTCTCTCTGCGCACAACACGGGCAGCGATGACAACCTCAAAATCAAGTTCGACGCCCTCGCCTCGCACGACATAACCTACGTCGGCATAATCCAGACCGCCAAGGCCTCAGGCCTCACAAAATTCCCCATTCCATACACCCTCACAAACTGTCACAATTCGCTGTGCGCCGTCGGCGGAACTATCAACGAGGATGACCACATGTTCGGCCTCTCCGCCGCAAAAAAATACGGCGGCAACTATGTCCCGCCCCACCTTGCGGTCATCCATCAATACATGCGCGAAATGGAGGCTGCCTGCGGCAAGATGATTTTGGGCTCCGACAGCCACACCCGTTACGGCGCCCTCGGCACCATGGCGATAGGTGAAGGCGGGCCCGAACTTGTAAAGCAGCTCCTCGGCCAAACTTACGACGTCGCCCGTCCCAAGGTCATCGCCGTATATTTAAGGGGCAAGCTCAAAAAGGGCGTCGGTCCTCACGACGTGGCAATCGCCTTGGTCGGCGCCACCTTCAAAAAGGGCTTCGTCAAAAACTGTGTGCTCGAATTTATCGGCCCCGGCATCGCCAACCTCTCCATGGATTACCGCTGCGGGATAGACGTAATGACCACCGAAACGGCCTGCCTCTCGTCCATTTGGGAGGCGGACGATGTAACCCGCGATTACTTTAAAATTCACGGCAGGGAGGAGGCCTTCAAGCCCCTTCACCCCGCCGACCCCGCCTATTACGACGGCGCCGTCGTCATAGACCTCTCGCGCGTCGAACCCATGATAGCCCTGCCCTTCCATCCCTCCAACGCCTATACCATCCATGAGGTAATCGAAAATCCCCGCGACATTCTCGGCGCGGTAGAGGAGGCGGGCAACAGGCTCAAGGGCAACAAAAAGCCCTTCAAGCTGCTCGACAAGGTCCTGCCCGACGGCATACACGTCAGTCAGGGCATAATAGCCGGCTGTGCGGGCGGCACATACGAAAACGTCGCCGAAGCTGCCGAAATTCTGCGCGGCAAGAGCTGCGGTTTCGACGAATTTTCTCTCTCCGTCTATCCCCAAAGTCAGCCCGTTTTCAAGTGCCTTGCAGATAACGGCTACGTCTCCGCATTAATGGAGAGCGGCGCCATAGTCAAGACGGCGTTCTGCGGCCCCTGCTTCGGCGCGGGCGACACCCCTGCCGACAACGGCTTCTCCATCCGCCACACCACCCGCAACTTTGAAAACAGGGAGGGCTCCAAACTCGGCGAACAGCAGCTTGCGGCAGTCGCACTTATGGACGCCCGCTCTATTGCGGCCACTGCGGCCAACGGCGGCATTTTAACGCCCGCAACCGAGGCAACTTTTACCAAAAAGGTCAAAAAGTATTACTTTGACAAGGCAATTTACGACCACCGCGTCTACCGCGGCGCCCTCAACCCCAAGGAGGACGAACAGCTCGTCTACGGCAACAACATCGCCGATTGGCCCGAACAGATCCCCATGGCTAAAAACGTGCTCATAAAGGCGGTGTCCGTCATCGACGACCCCGTCACCACCACCGACGAGCTCATTCCCTCGGGCGAAACTTCGTCCTACCGCTCCAACCCCTTAAGGCTTGCCGAGTTCGCCCTCTCAAGGAAGGACCCCGGCTACGTCGGCAGGGCAAAGCAGGTCAAGGCGGCAGAGGAGGAGAGGAGGTCCACAGGCTCCCTTCCCGAGGAGGTCTTAAAGGAAGTTGGTATACAGCTCGCGCCCGACACAATGTACGGCAGCTGCGTCATCGCAAGAAAGCCGGGCGACGGCTCCGCACGCGAGCAGGCTGCCTCCTGTCAGCGCGTACTCGGCGGCGTGGCAAACATCGCTCAGGAATACGCCACCAAGCGCTATCGCTCCAACCTCATCAATTGGGGCATGCTTCCCTTGATTTCTAAGTCCTTCGACTACAAGGTCGGCGACTATATATATATTGAAAACATAACCGACTATGTCAAGCAAAACGAGCCTACAATCCCTGCAAAGTTGATAACAAACGGCAAGGTAAAAACTATTTACCTCACTTTGGGCGCGCTCACGGAGGAGGAGAAGAAAATAATCCTCTCGGGCTGCCTCATAAACTACAATAAGGTCAAATGAATATAAAATTTTTAAACGGCAACGGGGTCAAGCTTCTCGCTGCCGTTTTAATGGTCATAGACCACATCGGCATGTTTTTTTTCCCTACGCTCATGTGGATAAGGTGCATAGGGAGGATTTCCTTACCTCTCTTTGCCTACATGATTTCAGAGGGCTGCCGCTACACAAAAAATAAATTAAAACATATATCGCTGCTCTTCGGCGTGGCGCTCGCCTGTCAGCTTGTCTACTTTTTTGTCGGCAACTCATTGCAGATGAGCATACTCGTCACCTTCACGCTGTCAACGCTCATAATTTACGCCATGCAGTACTTCAAATATTGTCTCCTTGCCGAAGAAAAGATGAGTAAGGTGCTGCTCTCCGCCGTGCTCTTTATAGGTATGGTTTTCCTTACTTATTTTCTGAACAGCATAAGCTTCATCGGCGGAATACCTTTTTCCATAGAGTACGGCTTTTGGGGCTGCATGCTGCCCGTGTTCGCTTCAATTTTCGATTTCCGCGGCCTGCCGCAGTGCCCGCTCTCTAAGTGGGACAATCATTTTGTCCGTCAGCTGTGCTTCGCCATAGGGCTGTTCTTACTGTGCCTCACGCACTATCTCTTCCGCGACAATGTGTGGCAGTGGTTTTCGCTCATCGCGCTCATTCCCCTCGCCTGTTACAACGGGCAAAAGGGAAAGCTCAATTTAAAGTATTTCTTTTACATATTTTATCCCGCGCACCTCGCGCTCTTTTACATCATCGCTTACTTCATTTAAAAAATCCGCGCCGTTGAGCGCGGATTTTTTAACGTACTTTTCAGTTGTCTGTGTCGGGGTTGATCTCTTCAGGCTGACCGTCGCCTCCGTGTTCGGGGCAATGCGGGCAATCGGGGCAGTCCTGCCCGCTCTTTTTGCCGAATATGTGCCTCGGTCTGTGCCTGTCTTTGGGGCTGTGAGGAGGGGGAATCTTTCCGTCCGGCCTCTTTTCATCGAGAGGCCGAAGGGGGTCGACGGGTGTATTTTCATCATCGGGCATCTGCTCCGTGCCGTCGCCCTCGCGTATGATGCGCGTGCCGGGCTCGTCGTTGAGATTTTGTCCGCCCGTCTGTCCTTCGCCGCAGCCGCACATGGCGGCGGCAGCGCACGTCAGTAAAATTAAGGATAAAGTCTTAAGTTTCATACCCAAAGTTTGCGCCCCTTTTACAAAATTATGTAAATCGCTTGCTTTTGCCCCCGTTATATGATAAATTATCTGTGCCTGAGTTTGCAGGTTCGCCTAAAAACGAAGGGGTCGTCTTTAATTTACAAGCGCGCACAATTCCTGTGCGCCCTTAAAGCGTGCTCCCTTCAAGGCAAGGGGGTATTTTTTTATGTCGTCAAACCGTTTGGCGGTTATCTCTCTCATCGTTGAAAACCGCAGCCAAAGCGCCCAAATCAACTCCATTCTCTCCGACTACGCAAATTACGTCGTCGGCAGAATGGGCGTGCCCTACAGGGAGAAGGCCGTCTCCGTCATCTGCGTCATTGTCGACGCCCCTAACGAGATAATAAATACAATAACGGGCAAAATAGGCATGTTGGAAGGCGTCTCCGCCAAAACTTTAATGAGCAAAATTTAAAAATATTTATGCCGTAAATCAAAGCCCCCCTTGTGTAAAGGGGGGATCAAAGGGGGGGGATTGTAGGCGCAACGGCGCAGTGGTAAAAAATTAATCCCGCAGCCGTCATTCAGGTGTCAATATTCAATCAATAATAATTTTTGAGGCAAAAGGCAATAACGCCTGATGCCGAAAAGGAGTTTTAATATGAAAAAAATAGCAACATTATTAACAGCCGCGGCCCTTGCCGCAACCATACCGTTTGGCTTTTCAGCCTGCGGTGTTGAGGGCGTTCTCGAAGACGTGCGCTTAATGGCGGTGGATGCAACCGCCGTCGGCACGATGGACACCTGCGATTACTTTGTCGCCGCCGAACCCGCCGCAACCACGCGCGCCAACGCCACGGGCTTAAACTTTGTGGGCAATTTGCAGGAACTTTACGGCTCCGATAACGGCTATCCACAGGCGGTCATCGTCGCCAAAAATGAAATTATCACGCAAAATCCTTACTTTTTAGAGCAATTTATGACCGAACTTGAGGTCAACGAGGAGTGGCTCGCCACGGCTCCTGCCCAGACGGTCATTGACGCTGTCGCATCGCATTTGCCCGAGGGTACCACGCCCACATTCAACGCCAACAACCTCACTTCTTCGGTCATCTCAAACTGCGGCATACACTTTGTCTATGCGCACGAAGATAAGGATAGGGTGACAAACTTCCTCGCCGAAATGGCGGAAGTCGATCCCACTTCCGTGGGCGAGGTCTCCGAAACCTTCTTCTGTCAAGGACTTGACGCCTATGTCTCCGACCCCGGCGAAGTTTCAATCTATGCCCCTGACGGCGCTCCTGCGCTCGCCCTTGCAAAGCTCATGGCGGAAGAAAACCAATTCGGCCAGATTTCGGTTGAGTACAACATCGTCCCTGCCGACACAATCGGCGCCCGCGTCACGGGCGAAGACCCCGCCGCAGATATCTGCATTCTGCCCCTGAATGCTGCAAGCAGGCTTTTGGGCAGCGGCCAGACTTATAAGATGCTCGGCACCGTCACCAACGGCAACCTTTATATCTTGTCAAAGGATGACGAGCAAATCACCAAGGATAATATCGGCTCACTCCTCGCAGGTAAAACGGTGGGGGTAATTCAACTCGCCAATGTTCCCGGTCTCACCTTAAAAATAATTCTCCAAAAGTACGTAATTCCTTACGATGTAGTGGGCTAAAGTGAAAACCTTAAAAAAAATAGCAAAACACAATGCACTGTGGGCGGTTGTAGCAGTTGCGGTCATCTTTGCCGTGTGGCAGATAGCCTACGCCTGCATAAAAAACGACTACATTCTCCCGGGCATAGGGCAAACGCTCTCGCAGTTCTTCGCCCTGTTCGGCAACGGCTCTTTTTATGTCGCCCTCGGCAACACCGTCGCCCGCACTTTGATATCCTTCGCCGTGTCGTTTGTCGTGGCGGCGGCCTTTGCCGCGCTCTCCGCGGTGTGCGCGCCCTTCAAGGCCACGTTCGCCTGCATAATCTCCGTCGTGCGCACTCTGCCCACCATGGCTATAACGCTTATGTTGCTGATATGGTCAAGCCCCCGCGTCGCCCCCGCAATAGTCACGGCACTCGTGCTCTTCCCCATGCTCTATTCGCAGTTCATCGCCGCAATAGAGGGGGTGGACGGCAACCTTTTGGAGATGGCAAAGGTGTACAAAATTTCCCGCAGGGATAAACTTTTAAAGATAATCGCCCCCGCCGTCGCGCCGGAGGTTATCTCGCAGGTGGGCGCGGGGTTGTCTTTGGGGCTCAAGGTCATGGTGTCTGCCGAGGTGTTGTCCTACACTTTGAACAGCTTCGGCGGCATGATGCAGCAGGCGCGGCTCTATTCCCAAATGCCCCTGTTTGCGGCGCTCACTTTAATGTGCATACTCGCAGGTCTCCTGCTCGAACTGCTCTCCTATCTCTTAAGAAAACTTGTCGGCAGGTGGCAGGTAAAGGAGGGGGCAGATGTACATTAAAAACCTCAAAAAGAGCTACAAGGATACCCCCGTATTCCAAAATTTCAACCTTGAGGTGCGCGAAGGTCAGGTCACCTGCATCCTCGGCGAAAGCGGGGCGGGCAAAACCACCCTCTTAGACATAATCGCCGGGCTCACCTCTTACGAGGGTGAAGTGCAAAAGGTCAGGTGCTCCTATATCTTTCAGGAGCCCCGTCTCGTTCCCAACCTCACGGTGTTCAAAAACTTAAGCCTCGTCTGCAAAGACGAAGGGCAAATCTCTTCCATGCTCGCCCGCGTCGGCCTTACCGAAAAGGCGCAAAGCTTTCCCATAGCCCTCTCCGGCGGACAGGCTCAGAGGGTGGCAATTGCCCGCGCGTTTCTGTTCCCAAGCGACGTCGTCCTCATGGATGAACCCTTCTCGTCCCTCGATTTAAAGCTTAAGATCGACATGATGAACGTCTTCAACGAGGTCCGTTCGGCCAACGGCGGCAGAACGGCGGTGTTCGTCACCCACGACATAGACGAGGCTCTGTACCTTGCGGACAGAATAATCGTCCTTTCGGGCGGAGAGACAATCTTCGACAGTCCCAATCTCAAGTCGGGTTCCTTCGGTGCGCACTGCGCCCTGCGCGATCAGATGATAAGCATTCTCACCTCGTAATCAGGAAAAATCAACAGGCCGCCGTGCCCGCTGAAAGCGGGCGCGGCGGCCTGTTTACTCTGTTGTCAACCTCTTGCGCGCGCAATTGTAAAAATTTTGTCGGCAAATTTGTAAAAAACCCGCCTCAAACATTTTTATTTTATGCCTATGTTGTGCTATAATTTTTATACGGGCTAAAATGTTGTGTCACAGCACAACAAACGTAAAGCCCGAACGGTATGCAAGTACAATAAACCACACGTTCAGCGCGCCTATCACGGGCATGAGTATCATGAACAGCATGTTCTTCAGCTTGAATTTTGTAATGAACATGGTAACGTAAATGCCCAAGGCCCCGCCCAAAATTGCGGCAAGTATCAGCTTGCCGTCGCCGGAGTTGAGTTTATTTTCGTCGGTCAGATATTCGTTCTTCTGCGCAATCAGCAGCATCACCGAATAAAAATTGATGGCGACAATGTACACAGTAAAAACGATATACACTAATATCATACATTAAGTATGCCGCAAACTTAAGTTAAACATACAGGAGGATGTTATGCCCAAAGTTGCAATTCTTATGGGTTCCAAGTCAGATTTTCCCGTGGTAAAACCCGCTGTTTCCGCGCTCAAAAATATGGGCGTGGAGGTAGAAGTGCATGTAATTTCTGCACACAGAACGCCCGAAGAAGCGCACGCCTTTGCCTCGTCCGCCAAGGATAACGGCATAGAGGTCATAATCTGCGCCGCAGGCAAGGCCGCTCACCTCGGCGGCGTCATTGCCGCATATACTACCCTGCCCGTCATCGGCCTCCCTGTAAAGACAGACATGATGGGCGGTTTGGATAGCCTGCTTTCAATAGTTCAGATGCCTTCGGGCATACCCGTCGCAACCGTCGGCGTAAACGGCGGCGAAAATGCGGGGCTTTTGGCCGCGCAGATTTTAGGCATAAAATATCCTCAGATTGCGGCTGCCCTCGCAGACTTCAAGCGCAAAATGCGCGAAAAAATAAACGCGGACGACTGCGCCCTTCAGGACGAATTAAAGGAACTATAATACCTTAAATACCCGCAGTGCACCTGCGGGTATTGCATTTGTTGTCAAAGCAATCATTTGCAACGGGTGCAGCAAAAATCATCCAAATTCAAAAATATTTTTTCACAAGGAGCAATTATAAAAGCCATGGAAAAGAAAGAACAGCTTTACGAAGGCAAGGCCAAAAAGGTCTACGCCACAGAAAATCCCGATTACGTCATCGTGTCATACAAGGACGACGCAACGGCTTTCAACGGCCTCAAAAAGGGCACCATCGTCGGCAAGGGCGTCATCAACAACAAGATGACTAACATGATGATGAAAATGCTCGAAAAGAAGGGCGTTCCCACCCACTTCGTCGAGGAACTCAGCGACCGCGACACCGTCGTCAAAAAGGTTCAGATAGTTCCCTTGGAGGTTATAATCAGGAACGTCGCCGCAGGCAGCTTCTCCAAGAGGTACGGCGTGCCCGAAGGTACGGCATTCTCCGCTCCCACAATCGAATTTTCCTATAAGAACGACGAGCTCGGCGATCCACTCATCAACGACTATCACGCCCTCGCCTTAAACCTCGCCACCAAGGACGAAATCGAAACCATCAAAAAGATGGCCTTCACCGTCAACGACATAATGAAGGAGTTCTTCAAGCACCTCAACATCGACCTCATCGACTTCAAGCTCGAGTTCGGCCGTTTCCACGGACAGATCGTGCTTGCCGACGAAATTTCTCCCGACACCTGCCGCTTTTGGGAAGCAGGCACATGGGATACCACAAAGCACACCAGCCTCGATAAGGACAGGTTCCGCCGCGACCTCGGCGGCGTAGAGGACGCCTACAAGGAAATCTTCAAGCGCCTCACCGAAGGGGAGTAAGGATACATGGGCGGATTTTTTGGCTCGGTCAAAAGGACGAGCGCCGTATTCGACGTCTTCCTCGGCACGGACTATCATTCCCACCTCGGCACCAAGCGCGGCGGCATGGCCGCTTACGACTCGGTCATAGGGCTACAGCGCGAAATTCACAACATCGAAAACGCGCCCTTCCGCACCAAGTTCGAGCGCACTCTTTCCGAAATGCGCGGCAACGCCGCCATCGGCTGCATATCTGATACCGACCCCCAACCCCTCCTCATGGTGTCAAAGTTGGGCAAGTACGCAATCTGCACCATCGGCATCATCAACAACACCGACGAGCTGATGGCAAAAATCCTCTCCCGCGGCGGATATTTCGACGCCATGACGGGCAGCAAGGTCAACTCGAACGAACTCGTCGCCGCCCTCATCAACACTAAAGATTCCTATGTCGAGGGCATACGCTACGCTCAGGATTCGATAGACGGCACCGCGTCCATCCTGCTGTTGACCGACCGCGGCACTTTGATTGCCGCGAGGGATAAAATGGGCAGATTGCCCATTCAGATAGGCAAGGGGGAGGACGGCTACTGCGCCTCATTCGAAAGCTTTGCCTACCGCAAATTGGGCTACGCCGACTACCGCGAGCTCGGTCCGGGCGAAATTGTCGAAATTTCGGCCGACGGAGTTGAGCAGCTCGCCCCTCCGGGAAAAGAGATGCGCATCTGCGCCTTCCTTTGGTCGTATTACGGCTATCCCACGTCCTCGTACGAGGGGGTAAACGTAGAGATGATGCGCTACAGAAACGGCGAAATTTTTGCCCGCGAGGACGCAAAAACTCACGACATGCACTCCATAGATTACGTCGGCGGCGTGCCCGATTCGGGAACGCCCCATGCAATAGGCTATGCCAACGCCTGCAAAATTCCCTTCGCCCGTCCCTATATAAAATATACGCCCACATGGTCGCGCTCCTTCATGCCCGTAAATCAGGAAGAGCGCAACAAGGTGGCAAAGATGAAGCTCATTCCCGTGCACGAGCTCATAGAGGGCAAACGTCTTCTGCTCGTGGACGATTCTATCGTGCGCGGCACACAGCTCAAGGAGACGGTGGACTTCTTATATTCCCACGGCGCAAAGGCTGTCCACATGCGCTCGGCATGCCCTCCCATAATGTACGGCTGTAAGTATCTCAATTTCTCCCGCTCCTCGGGCGATATGGATCTCATAACCCGCCGCACCATGGCCGAACTCGAAGGCGACGAGGCCATAAACCATTTGGAGGAGTACAGCAATTCCAAAACTCAGCGCGGCAAGGCCATGCGCAAGGCCATCTGCGATAAGTTCCAATTCGAATCTCTCGAATTCCAATCTCTCGAAGGCCTCATCGAAGCCATCGGCATTGAGCCGTGCAAGTTGTGTACCTATTGTTGGACAGGTCGTGAATAAAACTTCGGTCTAAATATATCCCGTTGTTGCCCAAGGTAAGCTTGCACAACATACATCATAAAATAAAGTTATAATTGTTATATAATAGAGTATAGAGAGCAGGTATATTTTAAACTTCCTTTACAGGAGAATACAGTAACAATATGGACGAAATCCAAAGCGAAATCCATGAAGAATGCGGCGTGTTCGGCGTGTACTCGCAGGAAAACCGCGACGTGGCATATACCGTCTATTACGGCCTCTATGCCCTGCAGCACCGCGGGCAGGAGAGCGCCGGCATAGCCGTGTCCTATGCCGATAAAATAACCTATTACAAGGGCATGGGGCTTGTGCCCGATGTCTTTTCGGGCGGCAACCTCGAAAAACTGCCCGAAGGCGACATAGCCATCGGCCACGTCCGCTATTCAACCACGGGCGCAAGCCAGCTTCTCAACGCCCAGCCCGTGGTCTTTACGGGCAAGTGCGGCAAAATGGCGCTCGCCCACAACGGCAACCTCACCAATACCAAGCAGCTCCGCGGCGAAATGATTGCCGAAAATGCAGTCTTTCAGACTACTATCGACTCCGAGGTAATGGCCGTCGCCATCAACTCCATGTCCGACGGCGACATTTTGGAGGGCGTAAAGAGGGCGTGCCCTAGGTTCAAGGGTTCATATGCGCTCGTGCTCATGACAACAGACAAGCTCATCGCCGTGCGCGACCCCTACGGCATCCGCCCGCTCTGTATAGGCACCATAGTCGACGACTACATCGTCGCAAGCGAAACGTGCGCTCTCGATGCGGTGGGGGCAACCTATCTCCGCGACGTAAAGCCGGGCGAAATTGTCGTCATCGATTCGAAGGGCGTCCATTCGTACATGATGGACAATATTCCTAAAGAGAGCCGCATGTGCATATTCGAATATGTCTACTTCGCCCGCCACGACTCCGTGCTCGACGGATGCAGCGTATACGAGGCCCGCAAGGAGGCGGGCAAGCTGCTCGCAAGGTATTATCCCGTGGAGGCCGACCTCGTCTCGGGCGTGCCCGATTCGGGCAACGTCGCCGCGCGCGGCTATGCAGAGGAGAGCGGCATACCCTTTGTAGAAGCTCTCGCCAAAAACAGGTATGTCGGCCGTACCTTCATTCAGCCCGACCAGCGGCAGAGGGAGAACAGCTTAAACGTAAAGATGAACGCCCTGCGCGCCAACATTGCGGGTAAGAGGGTCATAATCATCGACGACTCCATAGTCCGCGGCACAACCATGCGCAAGATAATCAAAATGCTGCGCAACGCGGGCGCCAAGGAAGTGCACATACGCATCTGCTCGCCCATAATCAAGCATCCCTGCCACCTCGGCATAGACATTCAGACCTACGGACAGCTCATCGGCGCGTATAAAAACGAGGATCAGATATGCGCAAGCCTCGGCGCCGACTCTGTAAGGTATCTTTCAATCGATCAGCTCGTGCAGACATGTTCGTCGGCAAACGTCAACTTCTGCCTCGGCTGTTTCAACGGGCAATACCCTTACCCGCTCGAAGGTTACGAAGCGGATAAATTAAAACTCGAATAAATTTCAGGAGAATATATAAAATGGCAATATCGTATAAAGACAGCGGCGTCGACGTGGAGAGGGGGTATGAGGCCGTAAGGCTCATGCGCGAACACGTTCAGTCGACTTATACCGACGGCGTCCTCGGCGACATAGGCTCATTCGGCGGATTTTTTCAGCTTTCAAAGGGCTATAAGGAACCCGTCCTCGTGGCAGGCACCGACGGCGTCGGCACCAAGCTCAAGTACGCCTTCCTCGCAAACAAGCACGACACCATCGGCATAGACGCCGTAGCCATGTGCGTAAACGACATAGTCTGTCAGGGCGCAAAGCCCCTGTTTTTCCTCGACTATTTCGCAACGGGCAAGCTCTCGCCCGAAGTGGTCGCAACGGTAGTGTCGGGCGTTGCCGAAGGCTGCCGCCAGAGCGGAGCCGCCCTCATCGGCGGCGAAACTGCCGAAATGCCCGGCTTCTATCCCGACGGCGAGTACGATATCGCCGGCTTTGCCGTTGGCATTGTCGACAAAAAGAAGGTCATCAACGGCAAGAAAATAAAGTCGGGCGACGTGCTCATCGGCATTAAGTCGAGCGGCGTTCACTCCAACGGCTACTCTCTCGTCAGAAAGCTGTGGGGCGAAAACCTTGAGGAGCTTGAAGAGTACAACGAAGAGTTGGGCGCAAAACCCATCGACGTGCTCTTAACGCCCACAAAAATTTACGTCAACTCCATCCTCGCCCTCATTGAAAAGGTAAAGGTCAAGGGCATCGCCCACATAACGGGCGGCGGATTTATAGAAAATATCCCCCGCATCTTTCCCGAGGGCATAGGCTGCAGAATAAACACCAAGTCCTACGAAGTCCCCGCAATCTTCCAAATCATGCAAAAAAAGGCTAAAATCACCAAACAACAGGCCTACAACACCTTCAATATGGGCATTGGCATGGTACTATGCGTGGCAAAGAGGGATGTGGAGGCGACTATCGCCCAGCTTGAATCGACGGGCGAACAGTGCGTCGTGCTCGGCAAGACGTGCAAGGGCAGCGGGGTAAAACTCATTTGAAACGCATAGCAGTATTTGCCAGCGGCGGCGGCACCGATTTTCAGTCTGTAATAGACGCCAACGAAAGGGAGCACTTCTGCGAGATCGCCTGTCTCATCGCCTCAAAGGAGGGCATAGGGGCAATCGACCGCGCTCAAAGGCACGGCATCCCTCATGCCGTCTACGCCAAGAAGGACTATCCCGATTTGGAGGAGCTGTATAAAAAGCTCGCCTTTCACCTCAACATGCTTGGCGTCGACTACATAGTGCTCGCCGGTTGGCTCAAAATAATTCCCCAAAGTTTCATAAAGGCCTTTGAGGACAGAATAATCAACATTCACCCGTCGCTCATTCCCGCCTTCTGCGGAAGCGGCTTTTACGGCCTCAAAGTTCATCAGGCCGTGATCGATTACGGCGCCAAAATTTCGGGCTGCACCGTGCACTTTGTTAACGAAATTCCCGACGGCGGTGCAATAATCGCCCAGCGCGCCGTCGAGGTAAAGGACGGCGACAGCGCTCAAAGTCTGCAGTCGCGCATTTTGGAGGAGGAGCACAAATTGCTCCCTTGGTGCGTAAAGCAGCTCTGCCTTGGCAACGTCGTCAAGGACGGAAGAAAAGTAATAATAAAATAAGAGAGGTATAGTATTATGGAAATGAAAAAGAGGGCGCTCGTCAGCGTATCCGACAAGGCGGGCATAGTCGACTTCTGCAAGGGACTTGTAGAGTGCGGGTTCGAAATTATCTCCACGGGCGGTACGGCCAAGGTCTTAAAGGAGGCAGGCCTTAAAGTTATAGGCATATCCGAAATCACAGGCTTCCCCGAATGCCTCGACGGCAGGGTAAAGACCCTTCACCCCAATGTCCATGCGGGGCTTCTCGCCATGCGCTCCAATCCCGAACACATGAAGCAGCTCGAAGAGCTTGGCATCAACACGATAGATGTCGTCTGCGTCAACCTCTATCCCTTCAAGGCTACAATAGCAAGGGGGGCAGACTTCGCCGAGTGCGTCGAAAATATCGATATCGGCGGTCCCACCATGATAAGGGCGGCTGCCAAAAATTATCAGGACGTAGCCGTCATCGTCGACCCCAAGGACTACGACAAAGTGCTCTCCGAACTCAAAGCGGGCGGCGTTTCGCTTGAAACCAAAAAGTACCTTCAGTACAAGGTGTTCGCCCACACCGCCGTCTACGACAGCCTCATTTCCAACTACCTCGCCTCACAGCTTGGAATAACCTTCCCCGACAGCGTAACTTTCGCCTACGAAAAGGCTCAGGATCTGCGCTACGGTGAAAATCCTCAGCAGCAGGCTATGTTCTACAACGAACAGTTCATCCGTCCCGGCTCGCTGTCGTCAGCAAAACAGCTTTGGGGCAAGGAACTCTCCTACAACAACATCAACGACGCCAACGGCGCTTTGGAACTCTTAAAGGAGTTCGGCTCCACGCCCGCGGTCGTCGCCTGCAAACACGCAAATCCCTGCGGCGTAGGCACGGGCGAAACCATTTACGAAGCTTATATGCGTGCATATAACTCCGACCCCGTGTCCGTGTTCGGCGGCATACTCGCCATCAACGGCGAAGTCGACGGCGCAACCGCAGCCGAAATAAACAAAATTTTCATCGAAATCGTAATGGCTCCCTCCTATTCAGAGGAGGCGCTCAAAATTCTCGAAGGCAAAAAGAATATCCGCCTTCTTCAGATAGAAAATATCTCTGCTCCCCGCGCGGCCGACGCCTACGACATGAAGAAGGTCTACGGCGGCCTGCTCGTCCAACAGTACGACAACACCCTCATAAGAGGCGAGGACATGTCCCTCTTCAGCACAAAGGCTCCTGTCGAGGAAAAGGTGCTCACCTCGGGCAAGACGCGCACCGTCTACGGCGTCGGCGTCGTCACCGACCGCGCTCCTACCCCCGAAGAGGTGGAGGCGTTGATGTTCGCGTGGAGGGTGGTAAAGCACACCAAGTCCAACGCCATCGTCATCGGCAAACAGGGCAGAACTACGGGCATCGGCATGGGTCAGACCAACCGCATTTGGGCCGCACAGCAGGCAATCGCCCACGCAGGCGAGGAGGCAAAGGGCTCCGTCATGGCTTCGGACGCCTTCTTCCCCTTCCCCGACTGCGTTGAGGAGTGCGTAAAGGCGGGCATCACCGCCATCATTCAGCCGGGCGGCTCCATTCAGGACAAGGCCTCTGTAGACGCCTGCAACGCCGCCGGCATCGCCATGGTATTCGTCGGCGACAGACATTTCAAACACTGATAACACACTAATTTTATTAATACATTTCATTTGACAGGTGAAAAATGAACGTACTCGTCATAGGTAACGGCGGCAGGGAACACGCAATCCTTCTCGCCCTGAAAAAGAGCCCCAAGGTAGATAAACTCTACTGCATGAAGGGCAACGCAGGCACAGCGCAGATTGCCGAAAATGTAAATGTCGACTACATGGACGCCGAGGCTGTAAAGCAGTTCGCCCTCGCCAATCCCCAAATCGACTACTACGTCGTCACTCCGGACGACCCTCTCGCAATCGGCATAGTCGACGTGCTCGAAGGCATAGGCAAGCGCTGCTTCGGCCCCCGTAAAAACGCCGCCATAATCGAGGCAAGTAAGGCCTTCTCCAAGCAGCTCATGGCAAAGTACGGCATTCCCACCGCAAAGAGCGCCACGTTCGACAACTACGGCGACGCACTTGAGTATGTCCGCGCACAGGGCGCTCCCATCGTCCTCAAGGCCGACGGCCTCGCCCTCGGCAAGGGCGTGCTCATCTGCAAGACCCTGAAGGAGGCAGAGGAGGGCTTAAAGGAGATCATGCTCGACAAAGCTTTCGGCAAAGCCGGCGAAAAGGTGGTCATCGAGGAGTGCATGAAGGGCTTAAAGTACGACCCCGGCGAAGAGGTCTCTGTGCTCGCCTTTACCGACGGCAAGACCATCGTCCCCATGATAACCTCCTGCGACCACAAGCGCGTCGGCGACGGCGACACGGGTTTAA
The DNA here is from genome assembly GCA_944354265.1 of uncultured Clostridia bacterium. Taxonomy (GTDB): domain Bacteria; phylum Bacillota; class Clostridia; order Christensenellales; family Borkfalkiaceae; genus Coproplasma. The sequence goes on from CALVPX010000002.1 coordinate 43,674, forward strand.
ACACGGGCGGCATGGGCACGTTTTCGCCATGCCCCTTTTGGAGCAAGCAGCTCGAAGATGAAGTGTTGAACAAAATAATGATTCCCACCATGAACGCCATGAACGCCGAGGGCAGAACTTTCAAGGGCTGTCTCTACTTCGGCCTCATGCGCACTCCCGACGGCATGAAGGTGGTAGAGTACAACTCCCGCTTCGGCGACCCCGAAACGCAGGTCGTCCTGCCCATGCTCAAGACCGACCTCATGGAAATTTTCGAGGCCGTCACCGACGGCCGCCTCTCCGACATAAAGATCGAGTGGGACGAAGGCGCCTGCGTCTGCGTCGTGATCGCCAGCGGCGGCTATCCCGTCTCTTACCGCAAGGGCGAGGAGATCACCATAGGCGACGTCGGAGACTGCACGATAATCCACGCCGGCACCGCAATTAAGGACGGCAAACTTGTCACCAACGGCGGCAGGGTCTTAGGCGTCGTCGCCAAGGGTAAGGATATCGAGGAGGCACGCCAAAAGGCGTATGCCGCAGTCAAAAATATCAGTTGGAAGGGCATGTATTACCGCACCGATATCGGCATAAAGTACCGCGAGGGTTAATTATGATTTACAGAATTTTCGTAGAAAAAAAGGACAATCTTCAGGCCAAAAAGGTCAAAGAGGATATAAAAAATCTGCTCAAGATAGACGTTGATGACGTCCGCAAGCTCATCCGTTACGACGTCGAGGGCATGACTGAGGAGGAGTTCAAAGCGGCTATCCCCGCCGTATTCTCCGAACCCCCCGTCGACGATATCTATTTAGAGGACGTCTCCTTCGGCGATGGCTACAAGGTGTTCGCCGTGGCATACCTCACAGGTCAGTACGATCAGCGTGCCGACAGTGCCGCACAGTGCGTTCAGCTCCTCACCCAAAAGGAGAGGCCGCTCATCAAGTGCGCCAATGTCTATGCCGTAAAGGGCGTCTCGGATGACGACCTTGTCCGCATCAAAAAGCACCTCATCAACCCCGTCGAAAGCGAGGAGGTCACCCTTGAAAAGCCTTTATCCCTCGCCCACGTCACCGTCGAGGCCGAGGACGTTAAGAGCGTCAAGGGCTTCATAAAGATGATCGACGAGCAGATTGCCGAATACCACGCCCAAATGGGCCTTGCCATGTCGGTTGCCGACCTCGTCTTTGTGCGCGACTATTTTAAGAGTGAAAAGCGCGACCCCACCGAAACAGAGATCAAGGTCATCGACACCTATTGGTCGGATCACTGCCGCCACACCACGTTTGCCACGCGCATAAACAAGGTGGAGGTCAGCTCCAACAACCCCCGCATAAACGAGGCGTTAAAGCTCTACCGCGACCTGTTCAACGAACTGTATGTCGGCAGGCAGGACAAGTACCCCTGCCTCATGGACATTGCCACAATTGCGGTCAAAAAGCTCAAAAAGGAGGGGCTGCTCAATAATCTCGACGAATCGGACGAGATAAACGCCTGCTCCATAAATATAGATGTAACATTGGACGGCAAGCCTGAAAAGTATACCGTCATGTTCAAGAATGAAACACACAACCACCCCACCGAAATCGAACCCTTCGGCGGTGCGGCAACCTGCCTCGGCGGCGCCATCCGCGACCCGCTCTCGGGCAGAACTTACGTCATTCAGTCCATGCGCGTCACGGGCGCGGCGGACCCCAACGAACCCATCGAAAACACAATGCACGGCAAGCTTCCCCAGCGCGTAATAACCACAACGGCTGCGGCGGGCTTCTCTTCTTACGGCAACCAGATAGGCCTCGCCACAGGTCAGGTAGACGAAGTTTACCACCCCGGCTACAAGGCCAAGAGGTTAGAGACGGGCTTCGTCGTCGGCGGCGCCAAGTCGGACATGATCTACCGCGCCAAGCCTGTCGAGGGCGACGTCGTCATCCTCTTGGGCGGCGAAACGGGTCGCGACGGCTGCGGCGGCGCAACAGGTTCCTCCAAGGCCCACGACGAGCAGTCCGTTCAGACCTGCGGCGCAGAGGTGCAAAAGGGCAACGCCCTCACCGAGCGCAAGCTTCAAAGGCTGTTCTTGAATAAACAGGCCACCCGCCTCATCAAGAAGTGTAACGACTTCGGCGCGGGCGGCGTGTCCGTCGCCATCGGCGAACTTGCCGACGGCCTCATAATTGAACTCGATAAAGTTCCCAAAAAGTACGAAGGGCTCTCGGGCACAGAACTTGCCATCTCCGAATCGCAGGAGCGCATGGCTGTCGTCGTCGACAAAAAGGACGTCGAAAAGTTCGTTGCCCTCGCCGCCGAAGAAAACCTTTCGGCGACCCCCGTTGCAACTGTCACGGGCAACAGGCGCATGAAGATGTACCACCGCGGCAAGGCCATTGTGGACATCTCGCGCGACTTCCTCGATACCAACGGCGTAAAGCAGGTCACCGACGCCCTCATAGAGGACAACAAGACCAACTTCTTCGACGTTACCGACGACATAAAAAAGACCGACTTTGCAACCGCCATGCAGTCGACTCTCTCACAGCTCAACGTCTGCTCCAAAAAGGGACTTGCAGAGATGTTCGACTCCACAATCGGCGCCCGCTCTGTCTACATGCCCTTCGGCGGCAAATATCAGCTCACACCCGTAACCGCAATGGCGGCAAAGGTGGTGGGGGGAGAAACTGACGACTGCACCGTCTCTGCCTATGGCTTCTGCCCCGAACTCATGTCCTCCTCGCCCTTCACAGGCGCAATCTATTCAATTGTCGCCTCGGTGGCAAAGGTAGTGGCTGCGGGTGCTGACTATAGGAATATCCGCCTCACCCTGCAGGAATTCTTTATGCGCTTAAGGGACGAAAAAGAGCGTTGGGGTGTTCCACTTTCGGCTCTCCTCGGCGCGCTGTATGCACAGATGCACTTGGGGCTCGGCGCAATCGGCGGCAAGGACTCCATGTCCGGCACGTTCGAACATATCGACGTTCCGCCCACGCTCATCTCATTTGCCCTCGCTCCCGCCAAGGCCTCACAGCTCATAACCAACGTAGTGGAGGACGACTGCGTAAAGCTCTATCTCCTTCCCATGAAGAAGGACGAGTACGCCATCCCCGACTTTGAATATTTAAAGCACTTATACTCCGTCGTCCACAAAAACATCCTCAGCGGCAACATAACCATGGCAACCGTCGTCGAAAAGGGCGGCGCCGCAGCGGCCGTCGCCAAGAGCTGCTTCGGCAACGGCATGGGCTTTGAGTTTGCCTGCAAAAAGGAGAGGCTGTTTAAGGAGAGCTACGGCGATATCATCGTCGCCTGCAAAAATCCCTACGAACTCTCGGGTGTGGAGGTAGTTCTGCTCGGCAAGCCCTCGGGCGACAACCGCTTCTCCCTTGAAGACGGCTTTGTCACAATAGACAGCGCACAGAAGAGCTACGTTTCAACCCTCAACGGCGTGTTCCCCGCCACGGCGGCAGCCTCCGGCGAAGTTCCCGCCTGTGACTACAACGGCGGTCAGAAGTATAAAAACATAGCCACCAAAATCGCTAAACCCCGCGTGTTCATTCCCGCCTTCCCGGGCACCAACTGCGAGCTCGACACCGCCCGCGCCTTCAGCCTTGCAGGTGCCGAACCTAAAATTTTGGTGATAAGAAACCGTACCCCGCAGGACATTGAAGAGAGCGTTCAGGCCATAATCAAGGCTATCGACAGCTCCAATATAATCGCCTTCCCCGGCGGCTTCTCGGGCGGCGACGAGCCCGACGGCTCGGGCAAGTTCATCGCCACCACCTTCCGCAACCCCGCCGTTGCAGAGAGCGTAATGAGCCTTTTAAACAAGCGCGACGGCCTCATCCTCGGCATATGCAACGGCTTTCAGGCGCTCATAAAGCTCGGCCTCGTGCCCTACGGCGAAGTACGTCCCCTCACCGAAGGTTCGCCCACGCTCACGTTCAACAACATATCCCGCCACGTCTCAACCATAGTCAACATAAGGGTGGCCTCCAACTTAAGTCCTTGGCTGTCCGCCTGCAGGGTGGGCGACGTGTATTCCGTCCCCGTCTCCCATGGCGAGGGCAAGATAGTCGCTCCCCAAAAGGAGCTCGAAATCATGCGCGCCAACGGTCAGGTCGCCACGCAGTATGTCGACCTCTCGGGCAAGCCCACCATGGTCAGCCCTTACAACCCCAACGGCAGCATGTGGGCGGTGGAGGGCATCACCTCGCCCGACGGCAGAATCTTCGGCAAGATGGGCCACGCCGAAAGAATTGGCCAAAACCTCTACAAAAACGTCCACGGAAATTACGACATGAAGATCTTCCAAAGCGGCGTAAAATACTTCAAATAAAACAAAATTCAACCGCAGGTTGTGTAAAATACAACCTGCGGTTGCGCTATTTCAACCTTTGGTCGGTTGCTTAAAAGCAGAAACGGCGGTATAATTTAATAAAAAATCCGGAGGTGAAATTTTTATATGAATACGTTGGGACAAAGAATAGCTTATTACCGCAAGCGGGCGGGGCTCACACAGGAAGAGTTGGCGGAAAAATGTTCCGTCACCCCGCAGGCCGTCTCCAAGTGGGAAAACGACGTCAGCTCGCCCGATATCTCCCTTCTGCCCACCATCTCGCGGCTTTTGAATGTCTCTTGCGACGAACTGCTCGGCGCCGTCCGCACGGCGGCGCAGGTCGTTCCCGAAGAACTGAGGGATTTTGATAAATGCCTCATAAAAATCAGGGTGCTCTCGGCAGACAGGGACGAGGTCAACGTCAACCTGCCGCTGTCCCTTGCAGAGCTCTTCCTCGAAAGTTCCGATCTCGACGTGGCGGGGGACGCACTCAGCAAAATAGACATATCAAAGATAATCGAACTTGTAAAACACGGCGCAGTCGGCAAGCTGCTCGAGGTTAAATCTTCAAAGGGTGACTTGGTGGAGATTTGGGTTGAATGAAAATTTGTATGCGGCGCGGCGGCAAGGCGTTAAAATTCAGGCTTCCCGCAGTCATTGTCGTCAAGGTGTTGTTCAGACTTTTAAAGAATAAAAGCAGTTGCACTGCTGCACATAAAAAAATTATCCGCAAATTCATCAAAGGCCTAAAGGCCGCAAAAAAGCAGTGGGGAGGTCTTGAAGTCGTCTCGGTCACTTCAAAGGACGGCGGCATGGTTTCAATAACTCTTTAAGTTTCTGTGCAAACTGCTTACATTTCCCGCAATGTCAATTTATGTTCCGTTTCAATAGTACTCTGTCACGCATAATACAGTATTTTTGTAAAATCCCCTTTACAAACACAATATTTTGTGGTATAATCTTTAAAAAGGGCAAAAGGGCAACAAAAAAATGAAATGTTTGTACTGCGGATGTGAAGACAGCAAGGTTATAGACAGCCGCTCTGCCGACGAAGGCAGAACAATTCGCCGTAGAAGGGAGTGCGTGCGCTGCGGCAAGCGCTTCACCACCTACGAAACTATCGAAGATACCCCCGTTTTGGTAGTAAAGGCAAACGGCACTCGTCAGGCGTTCGACGCGGGCAAAATCAAGAACGGCATAGTCAAGGCGTGCGAAAAGCGCCCCGTCTCCATGAGCGCCATCGACGAGCTCGTCGACGGCATAACCAAGCGCGTCTACAACTCAATGGAGCAGGAAATCTCCTCCAAGGCCATCGGCGAAATGGTCATGGACGCGTTGAAGGATTTAGACGAAGTCGCCTATGTCCGCTATGCAAGCGTCTATCGCTCCTTCAAGGACATTTCGTCGTTTATGGCGGAGTTGCAGAAGATGATGGACAGCAAGAAATAATTTTTGCTCGCATCTTTTAAATTATTTATTAAATAGCAAAAATCTTATTTACAAAGGCAGTTTTAAACTGCCTTCAATTTTTGGCGTCTATGGGCAAAAATACAAAAAAAATTTCAGTCGGCGGCGTCCTTATCGGCGGCGGCGAAAGCGTAAAAATTCAATCCATGTGCACCACCAAGACGGCTGACGTGGAGCGCACCGTTGCGCAGATTGCCTCGCTCGAAGAGGCGGGGTGCGACATAATCCGCGTGTCCGTCCTCGACGAGGAGGACGCAAGGGCCATAAGAGGCATAAGGGATAAAATCCACATTCCCCTCGTCGCCGACATACATTTTTCTTACAAACTCGCCATTTCTGCAATCGAAAACGGTTGCGACAAGGTGCGCATAAATCCCGGCAACATCGGCGGGGAGGCGCAGATAAAGGCCGTGGCCGACTGCATAAAGGCTCACGGCATACCCGTGCGCGTGGGCGCCAACACGGGCAGCATAGAGAGGGAGTACCTCGAAAAATACGGCAAAAACGAATACTCCCTCGTCGAAAGCGCCCTGCACAACGTGCGCATTTTGGAGAGGGAGGGCGTAAGCGACATTGTCATCTCCGTCAAGGCCTCGTCCGTCCCCCTCACGGTCGCCGCCTACACGCTGCTCTCTGAGCGCTGCTCATACCCCCTCCATATCGGCGTGACCGAGGCGGGAACTGAGGAGATGGCGGTCGTCAAGTCGTCCGCCGCACTCGGCGCCCTGCTCCTCAAGGGCATAGGCGACACCATGCGCGTCTCCATAACCGACGACCCCGTAAAGGAAGTTTTGGCCGCCCGCAGGATCCTTCGCGCCGTCGGGCTCGATAAAAACTTTGTCGACGTAATCTCCTGCCCCACCTGCGGCAGGTGTATGTGGAACTCCATGGAGCTTGCAAAGAAGATAACAAAAAAGGTAGAAAATGTCCGCAAGCCCTTAAAGGTCGCTGTCATGGGCTGCGTCGTCAACGGCCCGGGCGAGGCGAAGGACTGCGACATAGGCATTGCCGGCGCCGCCGACTACTGCGTAATCTTTAAGGGCGGTCAGATATTCAAAAAGATAACCGCTTCAAATGCCGAAGAAATTTTTACCGCGGAGATAGAAAAACTGATAAATGACTGAATTTTTAAAACGCATACACACAATTCCGCCCTTCTGCACGGCGATAATTTCGGGAATAAGTCTGTTCCGCGACACTCATTCCGTCAAAATAAACCTCGTCACCGAAAACCCCTTCACAAAGGACGACGAGAACATGGCTCGTGACATTGCCCGCCAATTTGTGCCCGAGGAGTTCGATTGCAGCCTTGCAATCTCCAAACTCACTCCCGACACAAAGATGGTCGCCCGCACCATAAAACAGGCGGTCGACAGGTGCAACAAGGCGCTCGCCTGCCTGCTCACTGACGACGATATCACCGTCGAAAAGACGGAGGACGGCTTCTACTTCACCATCTCGGTAATAGCCGACACCGCCGTTTCGGAGGACGTTGCCGACAAGGTCATTGCAATCCTGAACAAGACCTACTGCGGCAATTTTTCGGGCAAGTGCGTAAAGAGCGACAAGAAGATAGACTCCATCGAAATCGAGGAGGAGAAGGAGAATATCGAGTACGATATCCCCGTCCGCACCTTCCACATCGAGGACTTTGAATTTATCGAGGGCGACACCGTCCAAAATACGGCAATCTACCTCGCCGATGTCAACTTCGAAAGCGAAAACGTCGTCGTCTGCGGCACTATCGAGGATATAGAGGAGCGCACCTATAACCGCAAGTCGGACGGGCAGGAGAGGGTGTACTTCTCCATAACCATAAACGACACCACCGCACAGATGCGCATGACCTACTTCACCCGCAAGAGCTCTATCGAAAAGATACGCAAGCTCAAGGCGGGCGACAGCATAGTCTGCACGGGCAAGACCGAAATTTTCCGCGGCGCCGTCCGTTATACGGCGCGGCATATCGACCGCGGCCATATCCCCGACGGCTTCGTCCCCATAAAGCGCGCCTCAAAGCCCGCGCCCAAGTACTACATGGCGGTCGAACCCCAGCCCTATACCGACTTCACTCAGGCCGACTTCTTCACCAAGAGCGATCTTCCCGCCTGCCTCAAAAACAACACCTTCGTCGTGTTTGACCTCGAAACCACAGGCCTCAATTCCTCGCCGTCGGGCGGCAACATGGACAGGATAATCGAAATCGGCGCCTACAAGATAATCGGCGGCGAAATAAAGGAGAGCTTCTCCACCTTCGTCAATCCCGGCAAGCGCCTGTCCGAGGAGATAGTAAAGCTTACGGGCATCACGCAGGACATGGTCGACGGCGCCCCCACATACGAGCAGGTCATGCCCGACTTCTTCAAATTCTGTCAGGGCTGCTACCTCGTCGGCCACAACATCGCCGGCTTCGACTTCAAGTTTGTTGACTATTACTGCGCACAACTCGGCTACCACCTCGAGCGCAAGGTGTTCGATACAATTCCCCTCTCACAGGAGCTGCTGTTCCTTTCCAACTACAAACTCAACACCGTGGCGGACCACTTCGGCATAACATTCAACCACCACCGAGCGGTCGACGACGCCTTAGTCACGGCAAAAATATTTATTGAGCTCATAAAAATAAAAAAATCTCTGCCAAAGCCCATGTAACGCTTGCAAATTTCAAAGCGCCGTGCTATAATCTAACTATACTTAATACTTATTACTAAGCTATTGAGTGCCTTGCATAAGGCACTCAATATTGCTGTAAGGGGGGTAGGCCATATGAACATAAAACCTCTTTCCGAACTCAAGACATTTTTAGAAGGCTACGCCTCGCCCATGGGCATAGAGATTGTCGATATCGAATTTTCCGACAAGGACAAATCTCTCACTATCTTCATAGAGACGGAAAATGGGGTAGACCTCGATACCTGCGAGGCCTTCCACAACGCCATCATGGACCCCATCGACGAGTTTGACCCCACCTACGACGCGCCCTACACGCTCAACGTGTCAAGTCCCGGGCTCGACCGTCCCTTCAAAACGCCGCGCGACTTTGAGCGCAACTTAGGCAAGGAGGTAGAGCTCAAGCTCTACGCCCCCCTGAAGGGCAAAAAGTTTTTGGAAGGCTTTCTCTGCGCCTTCGACGACAACACCGTGACCATAAAGTCGGGAACGGAGGAGCTCAAAATTCCCCGCAACCGCATAGCAAAAATCAATAAGGCCATCAAATTCGATTAACTTACTTTGGCGGGCAACTTAAACCCGCATAAAATATACAAACAGTTTTCAGGAGATCAAACAAAATGAAAGAAGATTTTTTTGCGGCACTTGCTGACCTTGAAAAGGAAAAGGGCATACCCCAGCAGGTATTTTTGGACGCGCTTCAGAATGCGCTCGTCTCCGCATGCAAAAAGCAGGGCGCGGCAGGCATTGTCGAAATGAAACTGCTCCCCGAAAAAGGCACCATCGAATTCTACACCGTCAGGGAAGTTGTCGACGAGGTAGAGGACAGGGAGACGCAAATTTCGCTCGAGGACGCAAAAAATATCAAAAAGAGCTATAAAGTCGGCGACTTTGTAAGGGAAAAGTTTGTCCCCAAGGATTTTTCGCGCATAGCCGCGCAGACTGCAAAGCAGGTCATAATGCAGAAGCTCCACGAAACTGAACGCGACGCCGCCATGAGCGAGTTCTCCAACAAGGAGGGCGAACTTCTCGTCGGCACCGTGCGTAAAATCGATATGCGCAACGTCTATGTCGAACTCGGCAAGGGTCAGATAGAGGGCGTAATGCTTCCCTCCGATCAGGTCCCCGGTGAAACGTATAACGTAAACGATAAAATTAAAGTGTTCGTCAAGCGCGTAAAGAGCGGCTTCAAGGGCGCGCAGGTGCTCGTCAGCCGTTCGTCCGCAGGCCTCGTGCGCAAATTGTTTGAGGAGGAAGTGCCCGAAATCAAGCAGGGCACGGTAGTCATCAAGGCCATCAGCCGCGAAGCCGGCGCAAGGACAAAGATGGCCATTTGGTCGGAAGACCCCCGCGTCGACGCCATCGGCGCCTGCGTGGGCAACAAGGGCGCAAGGGTCAACGCCGTCGTCGACGAACTTCACGGCGAAAAGATAGACATCATCCCTTGGAGCGAAAATCCCCTCGAATTCATCGCCAAGGCTCTCTCCCCCGCAAAGGTCATCTCCGTCACTCAGCTCGACGGCGAAAAGACGGCCATGGCAGTCGTCCCCGACGACAAACTTTCGCTTGCAATCGGCAAGGACGGTCAGAATGCCCGCCTCGCCGTCAGACTTACGGGTTGGAAGATAGACGTCAAAAGTCAGTCCGCTGCGCAAAAGCTCGGCATAACCGCAGGTGCGGAGGAAGAACAGGACGGGGAAGATGCCTAAAACTAAAAAGATACCCTTGAGGCAGTGTATCGCCTGCCGCGAGCTCAAGCCCAAAAAGGAGATGCTCCGCATCGTAAAAAATAAGGAAGGGGAAATCTTCCTCGATTTTTCGGGCAAGGCAGCGGGCAGGGGCGCTTACATCTGCGACAACGAGGATTGCATAAAAAAACTGAGAAAACAGCGCCTTATCAACAAGGTCTTTTCGTGTGAGGTGGACGATAAGGTCTACACCGCAATCGAGGAGGAGTACTTTGGCAAGAGATAAGGTAAACACCTTCATCGGTTTTTGCGTAAAGGCGCGCAAAATTACACTCGGGTCGGGCGCGATAGAAACCCTCCGCGGCGGCGTGTACCTCATAATCGTATGTTCCTCCGCGGCAAAGAACACCTTCAAGCTCGCACTCAAATACAAAAACCGCTTTTCCTGTCCGCTCATGATATGCAACTGCGGGCTCGAAAATGCAGTCAATAAACAGGGCTGCAAAATTGCGGCCGTAAAAGATTTAAACTTGGCAAACGCGATAATCGCCAATGCCTGTGAAGAATATGAAATATATGCCGGAGGCGTAGAAAGTTAAATTATGGCAAATAAGTATGTAAACATCGAAGAAATCGGAAAGATCCTGTCGGGCGGAAAACTCAACGAGCTCGGCAAAAAGGTATCCACCGCCGAACGGAGCGTGCAGGATATCTTAAAAAAGCTTTCCGATCTCGACAGCGCGCAGACTGCTAAAAAGCTCGAAGAAGAACAGCGCCTCGCGCAGGAAAAACAGGCGGAGGAGCAAGCGTTAAAGGCAAAGCAGGAAGCCGAACTCGCCGAAAAGAAAAAGCAGGAAGAGGAGCAAAAGGCAGAGGAGGCCAAGGCTCAACAGCCCGCCCCCGAACAGCCCGCGCCCAAGGATGAGGAGAAACCTGCAAAGCCCGCTTCAAAGCCTGCCGAACAGCCCCGCCCCGCGCCCAAGGCAAAGCAGAGCGAAAAGCCCGTTCAGGGCAAGCCCCCCGTGGGCAAAACTTTCGTCAATTCGGACGGCTCAAGGCAGAAGTCCGACCGTCCCTCACGCCCCCAGCAGGGCGGCGCAAACCGTGCGCCTCAGCAGTCCCGCCCTCAGCAGGGAGCAAGGCCTGCGGCTCCCGCGCCCGCAGCATCTTCAAGCAAGCCCGCGGCAAAGAACTTCGGCCCGGACAAGAAGAAGGGCGGATATGAAAAAACTTACGTCGAAAAGGAGCGCCGCGCCCCCTCAAAGCGTTCGCTTGCAAAGCAGCAGGGACCCACGGTTGCCGACTTCGACGAGGACAAGAGCGGCTACAGAAAGCTGCGCGTAAAGAAGGATAAAAAACAGCAGAGCGCGCAGACTATCAAAATCGAGCACGCCGTCGTCACCACAAGCGAAATCCCCATCAAGGTCCTGTCTGAAAAGTTGGGCATCACCGCCGTTGAAATCACAAAGCGCCTCTTCAAAGAGGGCATCATGAAGACGGTCAACGAGAGCATAGATTACGACACCGCAGCCCTCTTGGCTGCAGGTATGGGCATCGAGCTCGAATACAAGCCCGAAAAGACGGCCGAGGAGATCCTCTCCGAAAAGCAGGCCGACACCGTTGAGGAGATCGAAAGCCTCGTTCCCCGTGCGCCCGTCGTCACCGTCATGGGTCACGTCGACCACGGCAAGACGTCCCTTCTCGACTATATCCGCCGCCAGAACGTCGCCGCAGGCGAGGCGGGCGGCATCACACAGCATATAGGCGCATACTCTGTAAGCGTCAACGGCAAGAGCATCACCTTCATCGATACCCCCGGCCACGAGGCGTTCACCGCAATGCGCGCCCGCGGCGCACAGGTCACCGATATCGTAATCCTCGTCGTCGCCGCAGACGACGGCATCATGCCACAGACTGTTGAGGCCATCAACCACGCCAAGGCGGCAAATGTTTCAATCATTGTTGCCATCAACAAAATCGATAAAGCGGGCGCCAATCCCGAAAAGGTAAAGCAGGAGCTCATGAAGTACGACCTCGTCCCCGAAGAGTGGGGCGGCGACACTCCCGTCTGCCTCATCTCGTGCAAGACGGGACAGGGCATAGACGAGCTTTTGGAAAACGTCCTTCTCGTGGCAGAGATGAAGGAGCTCCTTGCCAACCCCGCAAGGGAGGCCCGCGGCACCGTCATCGAAGCTCAGCTCGACAAGGGCAAGGGTCCCGTCGCCACCGTGCTCATTCAGAACGGTACACTTCATACAGGCGACAACATTATATCAGGTACTATTACAGGCAGAGTACGCGCCATGATAGACGACAAGGGCAGAACTGTCAAGGAGGCAGGCCCCTCCGCAGCCGTCTATGTGCTCGGCTTCGAACAGGTTCCCAACGCAGGCGACAGCATGTTCGCCGTCTCGCAGGAACTCATGAAGTCTGTCATCGAGGAAAGAAAGAGGAAGGAATCTGACGCAATGGTCAAGGCCGCCTCAAAAATTTCCCTCGACGAAGTTTTCGGCAAGATTGCCGAAGGCAACATGAAGACTTTGAACCTCATCGTCAAGGGCGACGTTCAGGGCTCGGTCGAAGCGGTCAAACAGTCGGTCGTCAAACTCTCCAACGACGAAGTGCAGGTCAAGGTAATTCACAGCGGCGCAGGCGCCATAACCGAATCGGACGTAATGCTCGCCGACTCGTCCAACGCCATAATCCTCGGCTTCAACGTCCGTCCGGACGCCAAGGCAAAGGCCACTGCCGAGCGCAGCAAGGTTGATATCAGACTCTACCGCATAATCTACGACCTTCTTGACGACGTGGAGGCCGCATTAAAGGGCATGCTTGCCCCCAAGTATCAGGAAGTTTACCTCGGCAAGTGCGAAGTGCGCCAAACCTTCAAAATCACAGGCGTCGGCACCGTTGCAGGCTGCTATGTCAAGGAGGGCAAAATCGTCCGCGGCGGCAAGCTGCGCATCTATCGCGACAATGTCCTCATCGTCGAAGGCAACGTTCAGCAGCTCAAGCGCTTCAAGGACGACGTCAAGGAAGTCAACTACGGCTACGAATGCGGCTGCGCCATCGAAGGCTTCAACGATATCCATGTCGGTGATATCATTGAGTGCTACATGATAGAGCAGGTGCAACCCAAATAATTTTTTGAAAAATATCTGCGTCGCGCGTCGCGACAGACTGCATTTACAGCAATATGCGCATAGCGCACATTGCAAGGCATTTCGCCGTCGCTCCTTTTCGCGCAAATACTACAGTTTTGCGCGAGAGAATGAATAAAAATATAGATATATAATTAGTTTGTTAGTTTAATTATTGGTATTTTGCTGTTTTGTACAGTGCTATGACAGACATAATATAAGATTTGATTTTTAAGAGTAAATTACAATGAAAGGTTTAAGAGGAGAACGGCTTGCCAGCCAGTTCCGCGAAGAAATTTACAAAGTAATATCAACCAAGCTCCGCAACAGATATTCGTCGCTCAGCGCCATAATAAGCATAACGCAGGCGGATGTCGCGCCCGATTTAAAGACGGCAAAGGTGTATGTCAGCATTTACGACCCCGATACCGCCCGCAAGGATGCCAGCTTTGAAATTTTAAAGCAGAACGCCGGCTTTATCCGCCACGAGCTGTCGCAGGTGTTGCACCTTCGCACCGTGCCGGAGCTGACTTTTATCCTCGACGGCAGCATGGAATACGGAGCCAAGATAGATAAAATTATCGAAAGTTTGGAAGAGCAAGAAAAGAAAGATGACTGAAAGCACTCTCGCACGCATAGTGTCACAACTTAACAGCGCAATGGCGGTGGGCGTCATATGTCACGTCCGCCCCGACGGCGACGCCCTCGGCAGCGGGCTCGCCCTCGTCCTCGCGCTCAAAAATGCCGGTAAAGATGCTTACATGCTGTGCGAAGAACCCGCCCCCGAGCGGCTAAAAATCTTTCCCGCCCTCAGCGACGTGTCAACTTCTCTCCCCGCGGGGGTCGACTTCGATCTGTTGATCTCTGTCGACTGCGCCGATTTGACCCGCCTCGGAACATTCGCCCAAGCTTTCAGAAAGTTCAAGGGCAACACAATAAATATCGACCACCACATCTCCAACGACAAGTTTGCAAAAATAAATTATGTCCGCGACTGCACGGCCACCTGCGAGATAATTCCCGAAGTTTTAAAGGCCGCAGGCATGCCAATTGATAGGGACATAGCCAACCTGCTCACGATGGGACTTCTCACCGACAGCGGAAATTTCTCCCATCAGGACGTATCTGCAAACACATTTGCCGTTGCGGCCGAACTGCGCGCCGCAGGCGCCGATTTTGCAGGCATCGGCTACGAAATGTTCACCCGCCAGTCCAAAAACCGCGCCATGCTCTATGTGCGCGTGCTCAATTCAATGCGCTTCTGCCTCGACGACAGGCTCGTCTTTCTCACCGTCACCCAGAAGGATTTTGCGGAGACTGACACCGACAAGAGCCAGACCGAAGGCTTTGTCGACTATCCCCTTTCAATCGAGGGGGTGGAAGTCTCCATCGCCTTAATGGAGGTAAAAAAGGGTCAGTACAAGGCGTCTCTCCGCAGCAAGCGCATAAGCGTAAACGCCGTCGCCTCCGAATTCGGCGGAGGCGGCCACATCCTCGCCAGCGGCTGCATGCTCTTCGGCGAGTACGAGGAAGTCATCGAACGCCTCACTTACGCAGTGTATAAACAGCTATGACGGGATTTGTAAATATCGATAAAGCTCAGGGCGCAAGTTCCGCAAGGGAAGTGGCAATAGTCAAGCGCCTCACAGGTTCGCCCTGCGGCCACATGGGCACCTTGGACCCCATGGCAAGCGGCGTTCTGCCCATAGGCATAGGCAACGCCTGCAGGCTGTTCGACTACTTTTTGTCCAAGCGCAAAACCTACCTTGCAACCTTCCGCTTCGGTGCCGCGTACGACACTTTGGACACCACGGGCACGGAAGTTGCCTCGGGCGGCAGAGTGCCCGGCGAGGAGGAAATAGAAGCCATTCTTCCCTCGCTCACGGGCGAAATTATGCAAATTCCCCCCAAGTACAGCGCAAAAAATATCGGCGGTAAGAGGGGGTACGAACTCGCCCGCGCGGGCGTAGACTTCGAACTTGCCCCCAAAAAGGTTTCAATCTACGGCATAAGTCTCGTTTCCCGCCCCTCGCCAAGCGAATATAACTTCCGCATAGAGTGCGGCGGCGGCACATACGTCCGCTCGATCTGCCGCGACATGGCAGAAAAACTCGGCACCTTGGCCGCCATGAGCGCCCTCGTCAGGGAGCAGAGCGGCCCGTTCGCCTTAAAGGACGCGGTCAAAAGCTGCAATCTCACCAAAGACAATATTTCATCTTATATAATACCCGCTCAAAGCGTTCTGCCCTTCGACGATATTTTTGTCGACGGCGAACAGCAAAAAAAGCTTCTCAACGGCATGTCTGTTCCCACAGATCTCGCCGACGGAATTTATAAAATATTTTTGGGGGACGGCACGTTTTACGGCTCAGGCATAGCCCAAAGCGGCCGTTTAAAGGTAAAAACAAAGTTATGTTAGAAATTATTGAATACGGAAAGGACGAATACGCTTTCCCCTCGCTCATCGTGCTCGGCTGTTTCGATGCCATTCACGTCGGCCACAGGGAGCTGTTCAAAAAGGCCAAGCTTCAGGCCAAGATAAACGGCCTCGACCTCGGCGTCATGATGTTCAGGGACGGCAAGGGCGGCAGGCAGATCTATTCCTTTGAAGAGCGCGTCGCCATGCTCTCCGCCTACAACGTGAAGTTTGTGCTCGTCATCGATTATACTCCCGAATTCAAGCAGATAATGCCCCTCGATTTTCTCGCCGCCATCGAGGATAAAATAAATGTCAAAGCCTACATGAGCGGCAAAGACTTCCGCTTCGGCAAGGGCGCAAAGGGCAAGTCCTCAACGCTCAAAAACTATGCCGAAGACGAGGAAAACGGCGTGTGGTACATGCCCGTCAAGGACGTTATGTCCGATGGCGAAAAAATTTC
This sequence comes from uncultured Clostridia bacterium, assembly GCA_944354265.1. Lineage (GTDB taxonomy): Bacteria > Bacillota > Clostridia > Christensenellales > Borkfalkiaceae > Coproplasma. The sequence continues at coordinate 59,824 of CALVPX010000002.1, forward strand.
CACCACGCTCATCAAGTCCTGCCTCGACAGCGGCAACGTAAGGCGCGCCTCTGAGCTCCTCGGCGAAAATTTCTTTGTCGAAGGTCAGGTGGTGGAGGGCGCCCACCGCGGCACGGGCATTTTGGGCTTCCCCACCGTCAATATACATTATCCCGAATGGAAATATCCCGTAAAGCACGGCGTCTATAAAGTCGCCGTCGAAATAGACGGCTCCACATACTCCGGCATCGCCAATTTCGGCGGCCGTCCCACCTTCGGCGACGATTCCGAAGTGTTGGAGGTACATATCAAGGACTTCGAAGGCGACCTCTACGGCAAGACTGTCAATGTCGGCTTTGTCGGCTACATGCGCTCCATACGCAAGTTCGATAGCGCTCAGGCTCTCGCCGATCAGCTCTCGCAGGACAAGTCCGCTCTCGACCTCTCTGAAGAGCAGTTCTTTGCGCTCTATCCCCTTGAAGAGCCCGTCGAAGCCGTCGAAGAACACGTCACCGAACAGCTCGCCGAAGACATTCAACCTCCCGCAGAGGTGTTCGAAGGTGCGCCCGCCGTTCAGCCCGAAGCCGAAGTCTCCGCCCCCGTGCAGGAGCCGGAGGAGGAGATACTCACTCAGGACGAGGTCGCCGAAAGCGCCCTCGCGCAGGACATCGTTCCCGCATGGAAACTGCTCAACGAGCCCGTCGACTGCCGCATAACCGAGTTTGCCTCCGCACATGTCTCCGACGAGGTATCGGCTCCCGCCCAACTTTTCGAACAGACTGAGGAGGGTCAGGTCGTAGAGACCGCCTGCGTCGAACAGGAAGAGAAAGAGCAACCTCAGCCCGCCGAAGAAGTAATCGGCGAAATAGCTCAGGAGCTCTCTGCTCAGGCCGTTGAGCAGACGACCACCCGGCCCGAAGAACAGCCCGCGGCTGTATCCGATGAAGAACTCCCCACGGTTGAGGAAGAAGAGCTTCCCGCGACAGAGGGCGAGGAACTTCCCGCGGTTGAAGGTGAAGAGCTCCCCGCGGTCGAAAGCGAAGAACTCCCCACAGTTGAACTCGCCGCAGAGGACGGCGACGGGCAGGAGCCTGTCGCAGACAGCGACGAACAGATTACAGAAAGTTCAGAAGATCCCGAAAGCTCAGAAAATAAGGAAGATAATGATTAAATTCGGACCGAGCGGCAACAGCGCCAGCTTCTATGCAATGGGCTACAAGCACACCGTGCAGGCGCCCGAATATTTGAATAAATTTGGCCTCGACTGCTTTGAATATTCCTTCGGCAGGGGCATAACCCTCTCTGAGGACAAGGCCGTGCAGATAGGTGCAGCCTTCGCCGAGGCAGGCAAGGAGATAAGCGTCCACGCGCCCTACTTCATCAACTTCGCCAATCCCGACGACGAAGCCGTTCAAAAGTCTTACGCCTATGTCCTCAACAGTGCAAAGTTTTTAAAGCTTTTCGGCGGAAGGCGCCTCGTCTTTCACCCCGCTGCGCAGGGCAAGGCCTCCCGTGAAGAGGCAGTATCCCGCACGGCAGACCGCCTAAAAATTCTGCGCGACATGATCTATGAAAGTGACATGCAGGATTTGATGTACTGCCCCGAAACCATGGGCAAACTCGCCCAGATAGGCACTCTCGAAGAGGTGGTAGATTTCTGCAAAATCGACAATATTTATACCCCCACAATAGATTTCGGCCACCTCAACGCCCGCGAACAGGGCAGTTTAAGGACGGTTGCCGACTATAAAAGCCGCCTCGAGTACGCCATAGGCGAGCTCGGCTACGGCAGAATGAAAAATTTCCACGTCCATTTCTCAAAAATAATGTACGGCGGAAAGGGGGAGATAAAGCACCTCACGTTTGAGGACACCGTCTACGGCCCCGAGTTCGAACCGCTCGCCGTCGCCCTGCACGATTTAAAGCTTCAACCTTACATCGTCAGCGAATCGGACGGCACTCAGGCAGAGGACGCCCGCGCAATGAAAGATATTTATTTAAGCGTCGCCGGGTGTTGACATGCAGTATTATTTTTGGTAAAATATAGTCATAAATATGAAGAATTTGCTTACAGATAAAATTTTGGGCGCCACGGGTGCGGATGCGCTCGTCGTCACACAGCCCGATTACAGATTTTATTTGACGGGCTTTGAAAGTTCCTTCGGTGTGGTCATCGCCGATAGTGACGGCGCCAGATTTTTGACCGACAGCCGCTATCTCGAGGCCGCAAAATCAAAGGTCAACGGCGGAATAGAAGTTTCAGAATATCCCCGCGGCGAAAGCCTTGCCTCCCTCTTAAAGGGTTACAAGTCGCTCGGCGTATCGCTTTCAAAAACTTTTGCCTCCGAGTACCTCTCGTTGAAGGAGGCGGGCTTTGAAATAGTCGACAGCACCCCCGCGTTTGAAAAATCGATGGCGGTTAAGTCCAAGGACGAGCTGCAAAAAATACAGGCCGCGTGCGTCGCTGCCGATAAATCTTTTACGTCTCTTCTGTCCCAAATCAAAGAGGGCATGACCGAAAACGACGTCGCCGCCCTGCTCGAATATTTAATGAGGCAAAACGGCGCCTCGGGCACGAGTTTTTCCACCATATGCGCATTCGGCGCAAACGCCAGCGTTCCCCATCACGAAACTGACGAAACCAAGCTTAAGTTCGGCGACATTGTCCTCATAGACTTCGGCTGTAAAGTCGGCGGCTACTGCTCTGACTGCACGCGCACATTCCTGTTCGGCGACGACGGCAAACATGAACAGTTCAAACAGGCGTATGAACACGTCTTAAAGGCTCACATGCTCGTAAAGGAACAGTTCGCCGCAGGCATGACGGGTCGCGCAGGCGACGCAATCGCCCGCGATTACCTTGCAAAGTTCGGCCTCGATAAATACTTCACCCACTCTCTCGGTCACGGCATAGGCATAAATATTCACGAAGCCCCCAACCTTTCGCCCAAGAGCGAAAGCGTCTTTGAGGACGGAATGGTATTCTCGGACGAGCCCGGGGTATATTTCGAAGGCAACTTCGGCATAAGAATAGAGGACACCGTCACTCTCGAAGGCGGCAGGGTAAAGAGCCTCACCAACAGCGACAAAACTCTCACAATCTTGTAAAATATAAGTGTGCTGTGGCATAAAGTTAATTTAACTAAGCCTATATGTGCAAAAAACAGCGCACAATTTTTGTGAATAAATAATTTACGTTGCAAGGCGAATTTCGTCGGAATAAACTTCGCTCTCTGCAAGTTGTATGCATACAACTTGCAACTGTGCTACGTTTTTCCTCCTCTTCGCGCAAATACTACAGTTTTGCGCGAGATTGAAGTTAAAATAATTAACGTTTTAACCCGAAACCACGCTTTCGGGTTAAAGGACACAATTTGTTGCGCAAGCAACCTCAGCTGAGGGGAATTTGCGCGATTATATAATACGAGTGCCCTAAGGCATCGCGCAAAGGGGAGCGGAGCTCCCCCGATTACACAAAATTGTTGTGCGACGCCAGCACACAATTTTTGTAAAAAATTAATTTAGGAGAATAAGTATATGGCATCCATTTTAGCAGGCGACATCAGAAAGGGCGTAACTTTCGAATACAACAACAAAGGCGTTTACACCGTAACCGACTTCCAGCACGTTAAGCCCGGCAAAGGCGCCGCATTCGTCCGCGCAACGCTCAAAAACGTAGTCACAGGTCAGGTCCTCTCGGATATAACCTTCAACCCCACGACCAAGCTCGAAACCGCTCAGGTCGAAACGAGAAAGATGACCTATTCTTACACCGACGGCGAATTCTATTACTTCATGGATCCCGACACTTTCGAAATGACTACGCTCAATTACGATCAGGTTGAAGACGCCCTCAAATACATCAAGGAAAACGACCCCGTAACCATCAAATTCCTCTATGGCAACGCTTTCTCGGTTGAACCCGAAAACTTTGTAGAACTCAAAGTCATCGAGTGTGAACCGGGCGTCAAGGGCAACACCGCAACCAACGCCATGAAGAACGCCAAGGTCGAAACGGGCGCAACCATTCAGGTTCCCATGTTCATCGAAGAGGGCGAAGTCATCCGCATCGATACTCGCAGCGGCGAGTATATGTCCCGCGTAGGCAAATAAAAAAGAACCATCGCGCCATGCTGTGTCAAGTTTGCGCACTCCTCGGTCATGTACTTCATTGTACACTCCCGTCGTCGCTTGCGCACTTTCCTTGCCTGCCGCGCGACTATTCTCTTTAACACACCATATTAATATATATAGATAAATGAAAGCTGTAATTCAGCGGGTCAGGCAAACTACTCTTTCGGTAGATGGCAAGCTCATCTCGTCAATCCCCTTTGGTCTCGCAGTCTATCTCGGCGTCAAAACGGGCGACGTGGAGGAGCTGTGCGCCCAAATGGCGGGCAAAATCGCACGCATGCGCATCTTTGAGGACGCCAACGGCAAAATGAATCTGTCCGTTCAGGACGTCGGCGGCGAGGTGTTGCTCATATCTCAGTTCACTCTCTACGGCGACTGTTCGCACGGCAACCGCCCTGGCTTCACCATGGCAGAGCGTCCCGAGCGCGCAAACCAACTCTATCAAAAGGTGGGGGAAGAACTGCGTTCTTTGGGCGTGACCGTCAAAACGGGCGTGTTTGGCGCCGATATGAAGATCGAGCAGTTCAACGACGGTCCCGTTACAATTATTTACGAAATTTAAAACGCAGGGCGAATCACTCGCCCTGCTTATTGTTGTTATGAAAGTTTATTTCTTAGGCACAGGCGCGGCCGAAGGTGTGCCCGCCATGTTCTGCATTTGCGACTTCTGCAACTCAGTCCGTAGAATGGGGCTGCAAGAGGTGCGCACACGCACTCAAATTCTCATCAATGACGACCTGCTGATAGATTTTCCGCCGGAGGCGTACTATCATTCCTTTGCAATGGGCGTCGACCTCTCGGCAATAAAATCGCTGCTCGTCACCCATTCGCACATGGATCACTTCTACGCGCACGATTTCATCCTACGCGGCTACAAATACGCTCAGCTCAAACAGCCCCTCTTGAATATCTTCGGCAACGAAGAGGTCAAAAAGGTGTTCGCCGAGTGCACCGCGCGCGAAATGAAGCCGCAGGTCGCCCCGCATATAAGCTTTACGCAGCTTGAACCCTATTCTGTCTTTGAAACTGACGGCTACAGGGTCATTGCCATTCCCGCCGAGCATGTAAAAACCGAGCAGGCCCTCTTATATTATGTAGAAAGAGGGGGCAAGGGCTATCTTCACCTGCACGACACGGGCAATGTCAGCGACGAGGCCATCGCCTTCCTCGCCCAAAACGGCGCCAAGGCAAACGCCGTCGCGTACGACTGCACCTTCGGCAGGGACGGCGGCAATCTTTCCGCCCGCCACATGGGCATACCCGATATCGCCATCGTCCGTTCAAAACTTGCCGCCGCGGGCGTCATCAACGGCACAACGGTGGGGGTTATAACTCATTTTTCCCACAACTGCAAACCTTACCGCGCCGACATGCAAAAGCTCGCGCAGGACAACGGCCTCGTCGCCGCTTACGACGGTTTAACGCTGAATGTATGAAACTTATTAAACACTTTATAACAATCACCCGCCACAGGCACAAGGTAATGCGCCTCTGCTTTAAGGTCGGGCTGTATAAGCAGGGGCTATTGCACGACCTCTCAAAATATACCCCGTCTGAATTCATCCCCGGCGTAAAGTACTTTCAGGGCAACCGCAGCCCGCAGGTGAGGGAGAGGGAGGTGTTCGGCTATTCCGCCGCTTGGCTGCACCACAAGGGTAGGAATAAACATCACTTCGAATATTGGGTAGACTCGGGCGCAGACAACAACTTTGTCTTTGTAAAGATGCCCGCAAAATACTTCGGCGAAATGATTTGCGACCGCATCGCCGCAAGCAAGATTTATATGGGCAAGGACTACAACGACGGCAAGCCGCTCGAATACTTCAAAAACCGCACTCACAAGGCGGGCATGAACAAGCAGACTTGCCGCGACCTTGAATACTTCCTTACAATGCTTGCAGAGCACGGCGAAAAGTACATGTTTACTCAACTCAAGCGCTTCATAAAGGACAATAAATAAGGAATACAATGAATTCCTTACATAATTACATAGCCATTAGTAATAGTAGTAATAAAAAGCCCGCGGTGAAAACAATACGTTTTCACCGCGGGCTTTATGCGTGAAGTTTTGCGCGAGTGCTAAGGTTAATTAAATGCGCCGTCAAGACTTTTGTGAACATAGAAATAATTAACGTCGCAAGGGGAATTCATTTCCCTGCCAGCGGCCACAATTAGTCGCGTAAGCGAGCTCACCTGAGGGGAATTTTTGCGATTAAATAATGGAGAGCCATTAAAAATCGCAAAAAGGGGAGCAGAGCTCCCTAAATCACGAAAAGTCGCAGGCGTCACCAGCCAAGACTTTTGTGAGAGTATTTTTTATGGCGTAACTCTGTTTATGTCTCTCGGGAACATGGTGGCATAGCGCACGTTCTTGAATCCCAAGAGGTGCATCGTCACTCTCTCAAGACCGATGCCAAGTCCGCCGTGGGGTGGTGCGCCGTATTTGTGCAGCATTAGGTAGGTCTCAAATTCGTCGGGGTTCATGCCAAGCCGCTTCATCTTCTCAACCTGCATATTGTAGTCGTGTATACGCTGTCCGCCTGAAGTTATCTCCAATCCCCTGAACAGAAGGTCGAACGAAAGGGTAACTTCGGGATCTTCGGGGTCATCCATGGTGTAGAAGGGCCTCTTTGCGCTCAGGTAGTGCGTCACGAACAGAAAGTCGGAATTATACTGCTGCTTTGCCCATTTGCCCAAAAATGCCTCTTCCTCGGGTTCGAAGTCCTTCATGTCTGTTATGTTCTTGAGCTTTTTAATGCAAAGTTCCTTGGCGTCCTTAAAGCGTATGCAGGGGATAGATTTAATTTCGGGAATATCCACCTTCAAAAGTTCAACTTCGGGCGCGTACTCGGTCTTGAGCAGGTTCATAATATACTGCAATGCGCCCGTCTCCATGTTCATTATGTCCGTAAAATCTTCAATAAATCCCATTTCAAAGTCCATTGAAATGTATTCGTTGAGGTGGCGGGAGGTATCGTGGTGCTCCGCTCTGAAAACGGGACCTATTTCAAACACCCTCTCAAATACGGGCACAAGCGCCTGTTTGTATAGCTGAGGGCTCTGCGCAAGGTATACGGTTTTGCCGAAGTAGTCAAGCTTGAACACGTTGGTTCCGCCCTCGGCACCGGCAAAATTTATCTTGGGGGTATGAACTTCCGTGAAATTCTGACTTGTAAGGAATTCACGGAATCCGCGCTGAATACCTTCCTGAATCTTGAATATTGCCCTCTCCTTGGGGTTCCTCAAAGTAACGGGACGGAAGTCGAGGTTGGTGTTCAAATCGCAGTTTATCTGCTTTTTGGAAATTACAACGGGGGGAATGGCGGCGGGGGTGGAGAGTATCTCAATGTTCGAAATCTGCAGTTCATATCTCTCGCTGCCGTCGCGCGTCTCGCTAGGAACAACCTTGCCCGTAACTTTGGCCGAGCACTGCTCCACAACGTCGGGCGTAAGCCTGTAGCCGGAAAATTCGGGCGAGTACACGCACTGAATAAGTTCGCGCGCCGTGCGCACCAAAATAAAAGCAAAGTCGCTCATATCTCTTATATTGTGAATAGCGCCCTTAATTGTCACCTGTTCGCCGACGTGGTTTCTGAACTGTGAATAGGGCATGCTTGTTATGGGCACGATGCCTGTCATATCTTGCATAATCTACCTCTGAAAATTAATTTTCACAAATAATTTTACTTTAAACGCAGTCAAAAATCAAGCGTTTACAGGCTTTATTTGCATAATCATGACAATAAGCGGCGCGCCCATGTAACATGGGCGCGCCGCCTTTCCCGCTCTCTCAGGTAAACGGGGTGGGTATTGTTTCCGCATATGCGGTAAAATTTCAAAAATAAATCCGCTTATAGCTGATTTATATTTATGATTATATCATGTCGCCAAAGCTTTTTAAACCGCCGCCCGCGTTGCGGGCGGCGTAATTTCCGCTTCAGCGGCAAAATTTCAAAAAATAAATCCGCTTATGCCGTGTTATGAAAAAGTATTAACCCGCTTCTCGCAGGTGGGTGCGCCGAAGCGGAAATTATTCGGACTTTCCGTATATAATACAGACCTTGCCTATTCCCGCGAACAAAACGCTCCCGTAAATTATCTGTGGATTACGAATTTCCCATACCACGCACACAGCAGACTTAATCATATTATACCACCGACATAGCAAAAAATCAACGGAATTATCAAAATTTGTCTGTATGGCTATATTTGGCAGTAAAATTGCGGTTTTGTAAAATTATTAAACAAAGTGTGTAAAAAATGTTATGGCTTGCGCAATTGCTGAAAATGTCTTACACAATATGGTGAATTTTTATCATTTGCAATTGACATTACAAAAGTCTTGTGGTACAATTACCGTGTATGAATCAAGGGGCGGCTTGCCCCTTACATAATTTAAAATTGGAGGAATGTAATGAAAAAACTCAAAGTTCTGCTCTCCGCAGTATTGACTTGTGTTTTGGCGTTCTCGCTCGCGGGTTGTACAGACAACACCGAAGAACCGCAGCCCGGCGAAGAAGAACCCGCTATCGAGCTTTTAGAGTTCAGCATCGATGCAACCGAAGCCAAAACCGAGTTTTTCGTCGGGGAATCCTACAGCTCGGAAGGGCTTATAGCCTACAGAGGCACCCGCAACAATGAGGATAATACCTTTACGTACGATGAAGAGATCTCGATAAGCGAATGCACAATCGACTCTTCTGAATACAACGCCAATGTTGTCGGTGAGTACCAAATCAATGTAAGCTATACGTTGGAGGGACAAACCTTATCCGATTCCTACACGGTAAGCGTAGTTCGCTCAGTCCGCGTAAATACCCTTTCGCTTGAACTTGTAAACGTCAAAACTTTGTACGACCTCGGCGATGAATTTACTTACGAAGGCCTTGTGGCAACGGCTATAGACCACAATTTTGCCGACGGCACAAATTCAGCGCCCTACGATGTTTCCGATAGCGTAGTAATCGATTCGTCTCAGTTTAACAGCGATGTAGTGGGCACTTACACAATAACTGTAAGTTACACCAAGGATGAAACTACTGTACAGACGACGTATAATGTAGAAGTAAGACTCGCAGCAGGTCTTGTCCTCGCTCTTCCCGATGGGCAGGGAGATACATATACCCTGTCCGCCGGCGGCACAGAAATAGACGTTACCAATTTCGCTGTTTATGCGGCAAACGCAAATGGACAGTATGGTGACCCTATCACCGAAGGCATTACGTTCAAAGCTTTCCGCGGCAACGTTGAATATACCATAACCGACGGTAAGTTTACTGCAGATCAGGCAGGCGCCTATAACATTTGGGCTTATTGCGAAGATTACAACATTCCCGGTACGGATATCGTCGTCGATATAAACGGCTTTATTATCATTTACGTCGTCGACAACGCCGGCGCCGCCACCCAAGGCGAGGAGGTGTAAATAATGGTTAACAGCAAAAAGAAAAAGATCTTATCTACATTAGCAGTAATCGCCGTTGCGGCTACTGCAACTCTCGGCGGATTGTCTCTCGTCGGCGGCTCAAATGTGCCCTTCAACATAGCCAATGCAGACACTGAGATAATAAATAAAACACCTGAATCCGAAGCTACCAAATATTATGTCGGTACTCCTTCCGAGGGTGCCGCAGGAACGGGCACTTCGGCGGACGATCCCATGTCTCCCGATAGTTTCACGGCGGTACTGTCAAGCTTAAAGCCCGGCGATATTGTTTATGTCATGCCCGGCATGCACTCCGTTTCCGCTACATGGGCTGTGGGCAGACTGTCCGACAGTGAATCTACGGGCAACTATGTCAACGGCACTTACGACGACTACATCGTTTTCAAAGCTTACGACGAATCGCAGCAGACAGTTTTGGATTTCAGCAACATGACGTTTGTTTCCACAAACCGCGGCGTTCACATCTACGGCAGCTACTATTATTGGAGCGGCATAGATATCTGCGGCGCGGGCGACAACGGCATGTACATAGGCGGCAACTACAACGTCGTCGAAAACTGCGAATTCTACAACAACCGCGACACCGGCCTGCAGCTCGGCCGTAACTTCTCGTCTAACGGCACGATCAATACATGGCCCAATTACAACCTTATCAGAAATTGCACGTCGCATAACAACTACGATAACGAAACCAAGGGCGAAAACGCCGATGGCTTCGCGGCAAAACTTACGGTAGGTTACCATAACATATTTGACGGCTGCGTTGCATACCGCAACTCGGACGACGGTTGGGACCTCTACGGCAAGGAAGATACCGGCATAATCGGCACGGTCTACATGTATAACTGCGTCGCATTCGAAAACGGCTTCCTTGAAACTACTCAGGGCGAGTTCAACGAAAGCGTAAACTCTCTCGAAAGCGCCCTTGAAACCACACCCGACTCATACACAACCCAGAACGGCGACGGCAACGGCTTCAAACTCGGCGGTTCCACGCTCGAAGGCGACGTGTATATGTACAACTGCTATGCGTTCAATAACCGCATGCACGGCGTAACCGATAACTCCAACCCCGGCGTTATCTCGCTGACAAACGTCATCTCATACAACAACTCTGCTTCTATCGATAACAATTCGACAAGCGAAACATTCGGACAGATAACAAGATGGACGACTACGCACAACAACATCGACATCGCGCGTTCCGAATCGAGCTACAACAACATGACGGGTGTTCTCTCCGTTTACAACGGCAGGAATGGCATTGACGCCTATATGGCTGCGGCTGAAAATTGTCTGCTTGCGGGCGGAAGCAACAGATGGTACAGAATAGACGATTCCATCGACGCCAATACAATTTTCGGCAATCCCGGCGAAAGCGTTGATACGGTAGCTGCCGCAGATATCTTTGCCGCGCTCCCCGCAAACGACCTCGGCGTAAGCGGTATCGATATCCACTCTGCATGGCGCAATGAAGACGGCTCTCTGAATTTGGGCGACATTCTCAGAATCAAGGATTATTCGGTTCTCGGCTTTGAAGAGGGAGAGATAGGCGCAAACCTTTCTCAGGATTCGCAGGCAGATTACGTTCTTCCCGATTATACCTTCCTCACGGACGACAGCCTCACCTCTGACGAGGCAGCTCGCGCACAGGCGATCGAAGATATGATATATGTCCCCGTAAAGGCAGATTCCGTATATCAGGACTTCGACCTCACAGCCTCTCTGTTGGGCAGCGTTAACGTCTCATGGACATCCTCCGATCCCGAAATCATCGATATAGCCGATGAAGGCACGCCCTCCGTTTCGGGTGTAAACCACATCCGTGCAGTCGTTTACCGCGATATAAACGGCGACCATGATGTAACCCTCACCGCAACGGCTACCGTCGGCAGTACGCGCGTTGAAAAGACATTCACTCTGACGGTAAAGCAGAACGAATATATCGTCGGCGATATCATCGTCGAAGGCGTAAACATCAGTAATGATTCCTACATCACTACGCAGTTCTCCCTCATTGACGAACCCGTTGTCAACGTTCTCAATCAGGCCGACTATAGCGGCAAGCTTCTTCCCGAAGGTTCCTATACTGTAGAAACAACTTATATGTATGCTCCCGTAAAGGGCGCCGACATGGTGCAAGTTGCAGCCTTCACGCCTTCTAATGCAGGTATATTTGAAATAACCAAAAATGTAACCTGCGGCTCAACGTCCAACAGCTACACATACACGTTGTATGTAGTCAGCCAGAATGCCGACGTTGAATTCCTCGGCGAACCTTCCATAGGCGTAACTTATGGCGGATTTACCATCGGCGGCGAATTGAACAACGTCTCCGGTACACTGTACGCCATGGCGGCAGAAGAGGTACCCACCGTTTCAGAGCTCAAGCTCTACGGTCAGAGCTACGATATCACTACCGATAACATTACGGCTCAGTTTGAAGCTGAAAACGCAGGCGGATACACAGTTTACTATGTAATCTGCAATCCCGCAGGCGCCGCTACTACCGATGTGCTGTCTACAACCATCACGACGCAGTCCATCTCCACTATAGATGAACTGCAGGAACTCGTTTTAACCGGCGGTCAGCCCAACGTAATTTATCAGTTGGCAAACGATATAAGCTTTGCAGACTACACAGGCACATGGGATAACGGCGGTTCCGAAGGCTTCGTCGGCTATCTCGACGGCAACGGCCACACCATTTCAGACCTTACAATAAATGCAACTTCCACAGGCGAAGGCGCGTTCATACAGCGTCTGTATGGCGGCACGCTCATCAACATCAACTTCGACGAAATACACATTACAAGCACTGCAAACCGTGCCGGTATCTTCGCCGAGGCATACAGCGGCAACCTCATCAACATCAAGATGACCAATGTCGATGTTCATTCAAACGGCCAGCGCGTAGGCGGTCTCATCGGTCAGGTATTCGAAGCTAAGGGCACGCTGCCTCTCATCATCGACAGAGTATCCCTCGTCAACGATGAGTTCCACGCCATCACAAGCAACGACAGGCGCGCCGCAGGTATCGTGGGCTTCTTGCAGGTCAACACCAGCCCCGAGTCCGCGCTTGTAGACATACGTATCTCCAACTGCTATGTAGATTCCATAATAGGCGACAGAGATGCGGTATACACCATGGATGACGACGGCAACGCTATTGCGCCCACCGCAAGCACATATTCCGGCGAACAGTTCAGCGGTATATTCGGTACGTTCGATGCCACTAACTCGGGCGCTCCTTATATCGAAAGCTACAGCCTCACCATCGACAGGTGCTACTTCGTTGGTACTGTAGCGGGTGCAAACAGAGTCTCGGGTATAATCGCTTATCAGCAGGGCACATCGCCCATCGCAGTATCCAACTGCATAAGCTTCGGCGATATATATTATCAGGCTTCGGACGCTCCTCTTACGATTGCAGAAAAGAACGCTTCCGGCATATTCGGCGGCTATGTGGCAACAGCGGCAACAACCGTCCGCAACTGCTTCGCTAAGCTTGCCGAAGATAACGAAGTTTACTCTGTAGCCGTTATCTACGCGTCGAACATTGGCGACCTGTCCTTCTGGACCGACAGAGCTACCTTCGATATGGAAAATATTTGGCAGTTTGTCGACGGAGTGGTAACCTTAAGATAATTTGGTACAAAGTATCTTAAAAAATAAAATACCCGGCTGGCAGAAAAGCCCGCCGGGTATTTTTTACATAGGCCGCGCAATTTTGCGCGGCCTATGTAATATGGTAAGTCACCGCAATACAATCAAACGGGGCGCAGGATCTAATCCTGCGCCCCGCAATTCATGCAATTAAATTATTAAGTTCAACACTTAACAGCTCTCATCCTCAGGCGCACATAGTCGGCATACCATTTGCCGCCCGTATACAGCTTGCCCCTCAGGTTCTCGGCGGCCGCACGGCGTATCTCGTCGCACAAGTCGGCGTCGATGCCTTCAAAGGGTTTGCGGACAAACATCTTCATCCATTCTTCAAGTCCGTTGTCGCCTTCAAGAGGAGTGGGGCGGGGGAAGAGGCGGGCGTGAGTCACAAACAATCCCGTGCCCTCTAAAAGTGAGGAGTACTGCCCCACAGTGGGGAAGTAGAAGGGCATAACATACTTTAACCCCCGCGCCTCAAACTGCCTTTGCAACTCTTCGTGAATGAGCTCGTTGTTGCTGTATCCGCCCATTTCAAACACAAATTGTCCGCCCTTTTTAAGGCAGTTCTTCACGCACAGCATCATGTCGGGCTGTCTGTCCCCGTCTATCCAATGCAGAACCGCGTTCGAAAAAACAACGTCAAACTGTTCGTCAAAGTTAAAATCGGTAGCGTCGCCCTTTACAAATTCAAGCTGAGGGTACGTCCTGCGCGCCAAGGCAAGCTGACTGTCGGACGAGTCCATGCCCGTGACCTCATGCCCGAGGTCGGCGAGCGCCTTAGTCAGCGTCCCGTTGCCGCATCCGAGGTCGAGCACGCGCAGCTTTTCGCCCTTGATGAGTTTGATGACTTCCCGCCCGTAGTCGGGCACAAACGAAAAGTGTGCCGCGTAGGTCTCTGCGTTCCAATCAGCGCTCATCAGTGGCTGAACCTTCCCAAAGCAACGTTTTCCATCGAGCGTTTTGCCGCCGCAACGACGTTCTGTCTTGTAAATCCAAAGTACTCAAACAGTTGTTTTGCCGGTCCCGAAACGCCGAACGACTTCATGGCAATGACCTCGCCGTAGTCGCGGCTGTAGCGGTACCAACTGTAGTGCGAGGCCGCTTCAACGCACACCCTCGCCATAACGTCCCTGTTGATTATCCAATCGCGGTACTCCTGACTCTGCTGTTCAAACTTTTCAATGCTGACCATCGAAATTACTTTGGCCTTTATTCCTTCGGCGGCAAGGTCGTCCTTTGCCTGCATGCACAGCTCAACTTCCGAGCCGCTCGCAATGAGCAGCACGTCGGGTCTGCCTATGCAGTCGGAGAGGACGTATGCGCCCCTCTCGGCGCCGTCGGGCGTGTGGTCGTATGCGGGCAAATTCTGCCTCGTCTCCACGATGACGGTGGGGCACTTGTCGGTAAAGGCGCACTTGAACGCCGCAAAAGTTTCAGTGCCGTCGCAGGGGCGGAATACGTTTATGTTGGGTATGGAGCGCAGAGATATAAGCTGCTCCATGGGCTGATGGGTGGGGCCGTCCTCGCCCACGCCTATCGAATCGTGCGTCATTATATAGAGCACGGGTATGTTCATGAGTGCGGTCATCCTTATGCCCGCCTTCATATAGTCGGTAAAGGAGAAGAAGGTGGAGCAAACGGCCTTAAGTCCGCCGTGCAGCTGAATGCCGTTGCATATGGCGGCCATGGCGTGCTCGCGTATGCCGAAGTGTATGTTGCAGCCCTCCCTGTGCTCGGGCGAGAAGTATTCCTGCCCCTTGAGTTCGGTCTTGGTGGAGGGGGCAAGGTCGGCAGAGCCGCTCATAATGTTGGGCATGCACTGCGCGATGGTGTTGAGTATCTTTCCTCCGCACGAGCGGGTCGCCTCGGGCTTGTCAAAGAAGGGCAGCTTGGCCTGAACGGCGTCCCAATCGGGTTCGATTCCCTTCATAAAGGTCTTGTACTGCGCCGCAAGTTCGGGATAAGCCTCCTCGTAGCGCGCGAACAGTTGCTTCCATTCGTCCTCTTTCTTGGCGCGTTCTTCGGCAATGGCAAGGCAGTGCGCCTTTACGTCGTCGGGCACCTTGAAGGGGGGGTAAGCCCAATTGAGGTTTTCTTTCGTAAGCTGAAGGTTGACTTCACCCAAAGGCGCGCCGTGGCAGTCGGCCTTTCCCGCAAGGGGGGAGCCGTAGCCTATCACCGACCTGCATATAATTATCGTCGGCCTCTCCTTTTCGGCCTTTGCCCTCGTAATGGCGTTGTTTAAAGTATACAGGTTGTTTGCGTCCTGCACTCTCAGAACCTGCCAGCCCTGCGCAATAAATCTCGTCGCCACGTCCTCAGAGAAGGTGTTTTTCATGTTGCCTTCAATGGTCGTGTCGTTGCAGTCATATAGGAGTATTAGCTTCCCAAGCTTCTGTGTGCCCGCAAAGGAGCAGGCCTCGTAGCCTATGCCCTCTTCAAGGCAGCCGTCGCCCGTGAGAACGTAGGTG
Source organism: uncultured Clostridia bacterium (assembly GCA_944354265.1). GTDB lineage: Bacteria > Bacillota > Clostridia > Christensenellales > Borkfalkiaceae > Coproplasma. The sequence continues at coordinate 75,520 of CALVPX010000002.1, forward strand.
TAGTGGTCAACAATGGGGAATCCGGGTCTGTTGAACAGAGCGGCAAGGTGAGCTTCCGCAACGGCAAATCCCACCGCGTTGCCAACGCCCTGACCGAGGGGACCGGTGGAAGTTTCAACGCCGGCCGTCTTTTCGTATTCGGGGTGTCCGGGCGTGCGCGAACCGAGTTGACGGAAATTCATGATATCCTCTTTTGTCACGTCGTATCCGAACATATGCAAAAGTGAATATAAAAGCATGGAACCGTGTCCCGCGGAAAGCACAAACCTGTCCCTGTTGTCCCATTTGGGGTCTTTGCAGTTAAAGTTGAGGTGGTTTGCAAAAAGTTCGTAGCCTATGGGTGCAGCGCCCATACAAATTCCGGGGTGACCGGATTTTGCCCTTTCAATGGCTTCCGCCGAAAGGATTCTTATTGTGTCTATGCTTTTCTGCTCAACTGACATTTTATTTTCTCCTTATATCTGCCTTCCGCCGTACTTAATTGGGCCTTCAGGCATTTTGTATAAATTTTTCAAGGTTAGCCGTATCAAGGAAGGGATATCCTTTAATAAGCCCGTAAAGCTTTGCGGCGATAATTTTATTGCCGCCCGCTCTGTTGCTTTCAAAGTTGATGGGCAAAACGGGGTCGTGCACGCTCATTCGTATCAAAAACCACCCGTCGCCGTCGTCCTTGCCGAAGCTTATTTTTACGCCTTCGTAGTTGTCGGGCGCAAGCGCAAGGTTATTTTCCTTTGCTTTGCGCTTCAAGTCCTCTATTACCATATTGCCTTCCGCGCGGAAATCTTTTGAGGAGGAGTTGAAGGAAATCCTCACCTCGTTTTCTTCGGCGGGATGCTCAAGTCCCTCAATCAAACCGCCAAGCGTCTGTCCCTTTTTAGTTTGTTTCGCAAGGCATATGAGTATGCGCGTTACAAGGTATGCGCCGTCGTCCAAAAAATAATTGTCGGCAAATGCGGCGTGGCCGCTCGTCTCTATGGCAAGGGGGCAGAATTCGCCCTCGGCATTGCGCCTTATGGCCTCGTCTATAACGTTTCTGTAGCCGCGCTTAAAGCGCAGGTGCTTTCCGCCGAGGCTCTCAATAAACTTTGTCAGACCGTCGCTCGTCACGCTGTCGGTAACAATGGTGCCCTTTTTGCCGTCGAGCGCCATGACTGCCGCCAAAGCTATCAGGTCGTTTCTGTTTATCTCCCGTCCGTCGCAGTCAACGGCGCCCGCCCTGTCTACGTCCGTGTCAAAGATAATGCCAAGGTCGGCATGTTCCTTGAGCACCGCGTCCCTCAGGCAGTCTATCGCGCCCTTATCCTCGGGGTTGGGCACATGGTTGGGGAAGGTTCCGTCCGGTTCAAGGTATATGCTCCCCGCCGTATCTGCGCCAAGGGGCTTTAACACCATGTCGCAGAAAAATCCTCCTGCGCCGTTGCCCGCGTCAACGATTATCTTTTTGCCCTCAAGCGGCCTTTCCTCGCCGCAGGCGGTACGCACTTTGTCGATAAGCGACAGGCAGTAATAGGGCAAAAACGAACGGTTGGTCACGCTGCCGAGCTTTTTGCTGACTTCAAAGTTGCCTTCGGCGGCGATCTTTAATATGTGTTCAATATCTTCTTCCTTAAGTCCGCCGTCGGGCGTAAAAAATTTAAGTCCGTTTCTGTCGGCGGGCAGGTGGGAAGCGGTTATCATCACCGAGGCGTCGCACCCGAACTTGCTCTTTAAGAGCATAAACATGGAGGGGGTGGAGCACAGTCCGCAGTTTACTGCGTCAATGCCTGCGTCGGTCACGGCGTTGAGCACCTGTTTTAAAATTCTGTCGGTGGATATGCGCACGTCGTGCCCCACGGCTATGGCCTTCGGTTTTTTGTCATATTTTTGTTCGCACCACGCGCAAAAAGCGCGCATTATAATGTAGACGGCTTCATCGGTGAGCGTCACGGGCTTAAAAATGTCGCTCGCAATGCCTCTTACGTCGCTGCCGCTCTTTAATTTAATTAAATCACAGTAATTCATACATCAATAATTATACAATATTTGCGCCCCATTGACAACTATATGAAAGGCTTTTGCCCGCAATTTTTTGCCTTCAGCCCTTCCGTCAATTTGTATTTTAAAGTTTATCAAAATGCCCTCTAAATATTTTGTTTTTGCGGTCGGGTATGTTATAATATTGCGGAAAATAATTTACACGGAGAGATTTATGTCAAACAGCGAAAACAAAAATTTCGTCGAACAGATAGCAGACATCAACACCAATTTTCCTCAGTGGTATACCGACGTGGTAATAAAGACTCAGCTCGTCGACTACGGCCCTGTCAAGGGCACCATGGTCATCCGTCCCTACGGCTATGCCATATGGGAAAATATACAGCACGAGCTCGACAAGCGCTTCAAGGCCACGGGTCATAAAAACGCCTATTTCCCCCTGCTCATTCCCATGTCATTCTTCGCCAAGGAGGCGGAGCATGTCGAAGGCTTCGCCCCCGAAGTCGCAGTCGTCACCCACGCGGGCGGTGCAGAGCTTGCAGAACCCCTCGCCGTCCGTCCTACTTCCGAGACCATGTTCGGCACCATGTATTCCAAGTGGATTCAGTCCTACCGCGACCTTCCCGTCCTCATCAATCAGTGGGCAAACGTGATGCGTTGGGAAAAGACCACCCGCCCCTTCTTAAGAACTTCCGAATTTTTGTGGCAGGAGGGTCACACCGCCCACGCCACCGAGGAGGAGGCGCTTGAAGAGACCATGAGAATGCTCGGCGTCTACAAGGAGTTCGCCGAAAACTGCCTTGCAATCCCCGTAATCACGGGCCGCAAGACCGAAAAGGAAAAGTTTGCGGGCGCCGTCGCCACCTTCGGCATGGAGGCAATGATGAAGGACGGCAAGTCCCTTCAGGCGGGCACTTCGCACTACTTCGGCCAAAACTTCGCCAAGGCGTTCGACATCAAGTATCTCGATAAGGACGGCACGCAGAAGTACGTCTACACCTCAAGCTGGGGCGTTTCAACCCGCCTCATCGGCGCGCTCATAATGGCGCACGGCGATCAGCGCGGCCTTGTCATCCCTCCCGTCGTGGCTCCCTATCAGGCAGTAATCGTGCCCATCGCAGCCAAAAAGGGCGGCGTAATGGAGGCCTGCAGGGACATTTACGACAAGCTCACCGCCGCAGGCGTAAGGGTGCTGCTCGACGATTCGGACAATTCCCCCGGTTGGAAGTTCAACGAGTGGGAGATGCGCGGCGTTCCCGTCCGCATAGAGGTCGGCCCCCGCGACTTAGAGCAGGGCAAAGTCGTCCTCTTCCGCAGGGACATATGCGAAAAGGATTTCTATTCGCTTGAAAATGTCGTTGGAGAGGTGGAGGCCCTCCTCAAGACCATTCAGAAGGACATGCTCGAAGCCGCAAGGGTGCGCCGCGACGGCCGCATAATCGACGCGGACGACATGGCAGGCATTTTAAACGGTGTTGAAACGGGCAACTTCGTCAAGGCGGGTTGGTGCGGCTGCCGCGAGTGCGAGGACGAAATCAAAGCTCAGACTGCCGCTACCGCGCGCGTATTCGCCCCCGAAAACACCCACGAAAAGTGTGCCGTCTGCGGCAAGCCGTCAAAGCACACGGTAATCTTTGCCCGCGCATATTGATTTAAAGTTTTTGCCCGATCGGCGAATATAATTTAAAGATAAGCTCTTAGGGGCGCAACCTCAGCGGTTGCGCCCCTTTTGCTATAAAAATATTTTTTGTTGATTTATCAACGCATTTTGTTGACAAAGCCGTCACACAGGCGTATAATCACACAAGGTTGATTTATCAACCGTTTTGTGCGGCAGACCCGCCGTTTACCACGTTATAATTTTTTTAACAAGGAGTATATATGGAAAACACCAAACCTAAAAAGCGCATATGGCTGCGCGTGCTGTGCATTGTGCTCGCCGTCATAGTAGTCATCGCCGCCGCGCTCGGCATCACCGTGTGGTGTGTATGGGGCAACGAAATTTCCACCGTTGCAAGCTTCACACATCTCCGCGGCCGCAACGATGACAACAACGAAGGCTCTGTCTACAGCATGGAGGTAAAGGGAGGCTTCTACTTCGACGATTACCTCGCTCAGGGCGGCGCTTCAAGCGACACCGAACTCATCAACTTCATCACACAAAACATAACCAAAGGCCTCATCGACATGACGATAGAGGAGACCGATATCGGCTGCTCGTCATTCATCGCGCAGACGGCCGACGGCGACATCCTCTTCGGTCGCAATTACGACTTCGACAAGACAAATGTCTGCCTCACCCTCACCAATCCCGGCAACGGCCGCCACGCTTCATTCTCGACCGTCGACCTCAACTATGTCGGCATGGATATCAACACCGACGTTGAAGGCCTCATGAACAAGATAACCTGCCTCGCGGCGCCCTATGCCCCCTTGGACGGCATCAACGATGCGGGCGTCAGCTGCGGCATCTTCATGTCCTATCAGGGCGAAGAGACGGTTGCCACAAATCAGCAGCAGGCAGAAATGGACAACATAACTTCCACAACCATGCTCCGCATGATTTTGGACTACGCCGACGACGTCGACGAGGCAGTTGAACTCATCAGCAATTACAATCTTCACGACTCGGCAAATACTTCCTTTCACTACATGATTGCCGATGCCTCAGGCCGCAGCGCAATAGTGGAGTGGGTTCCCGCCGAGGGCATAACCGACGGCGAGGACAACGACGGCTCTGCCCGCACCCTCAACGTCATCTACAACGACGACCCCATGTACGACGAAGTCCGTTCATCCTCGGCCTTCCCCTATCAGGCGATTACCAACTTCATCATCACGCCCGGTTATTATGACGATGTGGTCAGCGAAGGCCCCGGTTATGACCGCTACACTTACATAAATTCCGAACTTGCCAAGGTCGACGGCGTCGTCGCCGACGAACAGGCCGCCATGGATATCCTTCAGGCCGTAGGCAGAAGAACGTGGAACGGCGGTGGCGGAGTTACCGTTCACAGCGCCGTCTACAACCTCACGCAAAAGACGGTCTATTGGGTCGCCAACGAAAATTACGGCGATGCCACTGCAACATGGCACTACTCTTTTGCGACGGGTCAACTCACTCAGGGACTATAATTTGGCGTTAAAAGTTTAAGATAGCCGCGCGGGCGACCGCCCGCGCGGCTAATTTATTTTTTGATAACCCATTGATTTTTTGCAAATTACATATTAAAATAAAATAAAAAAGGAATAAAATGAATATCTTTAAACGCATTTTTTGCCGTGCCTACCAAACCGTCTTTTATCTCGCCCTGCCCTTTCTGCCCTACCGTCAGCCCAAGCCCCTCGGCGGCAGCGGCGAAGCTGCCCAATTGCTCAAATCAAAGGGCAAGCGCAGGGCGCTCATAGTAACCGACCCCACCGTCTACAAGCTCGGCCTGTGCGACAGCCTCATCTCCGCCATGAAAAAGGAGGGTATTTCCGCCTGTGTGTATTCGGATACCGTGGCAAACCCCACCGTGTCCAACGTTCAGGCCGCGGCCGATATGTATAGAAGGGAGGGGTGCGACTGCCTCATCGCCGTCGGCGGCGGTTCGGCTATGGACTGCGCCAAGGCCGCGGGCGCCCTCATAATCAAGCCCAAAAAGTCCATCTATAAGATGCGCGGCGTCTTAAAGGTGTTCGGCAAACTGCCCCTGTTCATTGCTGTGCCCACCACGGCGGGAACGGGCAGCGAAACTACCATCGCCGCCGTCATCACCGACGACAAGACGCGCGACAAGTTCACCATAATTTCCTTCTGCCTCGCGCCCCATTACGCCATTTTAGACCCTGCAATGACGGTAGGTCTTCCGCCCTCGGTGACGGCAACTACGGGCATGGACGCCCTCACCCACGCGGTGGAAGCTTACATAGGCCGCTCAACCACCCGCATGACCCGCCGTCTCGCAGTCGAGGCGGTCAGCATAATCCGCTCCAACCTCTACACGGCCTATACCGACGGCAAGAATGAGCAGGCACGCCGCCGCATGCAGTACGCGGCGTACTGTGCAGGCCTCGCCTTTACAATCTCGTATGTCGGTTACGTCCACGCAGTCGCCCATTCCCTCGGCGGCAAGTACAACACTCCCCACGGCCTCGCAAACGCCGTCATTCTTCCCTATGTGTTGAAGAGGTACGGCAAGAGCGCCCAAAGAAAGCTTGCAAAGCTATCCCGCAAGAGCGGCGTTTCCGACGCAATGACTGCCGATAAGCAGGCCGCAGCCGAGTTCATAGCCTTTATAGAGGAGCTCAACGCAAAGATGAACATTCCCACAAAGCTGCATGTGGAGGAGGGGGATATACCCGAACTCGCCCGCCATGCGGACAGGGAGGCCAATCCTCTCTATCCCGTCCCCAAGCTCATGAATGCCAAGCAGCTTGAGGCCATCTATCACGACATAAAGGAGTAATTTTATGCAACAACTTTTAGACAAACAAAAGGCCTACTTTCAGACGGGCGCAACCCTGCCCGTAAAGGGCAGAATAGCCGCTTTGAAGCGCCTCCGCATGGCCATTCTTTCCAACGAACAGCGCATCTACGAAGCCCTCAAAGCCGACCTCGGCAAGAGCGCCACCGAAAGTTACATGTGCGAAGTGGGCATGACTCTGTCGGAAATCAACTTCATGATAAAGCATGTCAAAAAGTACGCCAAAGACAGGCGGGTTAGGACGCCCCTTGCGCAGTATGTGGCAAAAAGCTATGTAAAGAACTCGCCCTACGGCTGCGTGCTCGTAATGAGCCCGTGGAACTACCCCTTCATGCTCTCGCTCGAACCGCTTGTAGACGCAATTGCGGCGGGCAACACGGTTATTTTAAAGCCCTCGGCATACTCGCCCGCCACAAGCGCTCTCCTCGCCGAAATTGTAAAGGAGGCTTTCCCTCCCGAACTTGCCACCACCGTCCTCGGCGGCAGGGCGGAAAATTCGGCTCTATTGGATATGCCCTTCGATAAAATTTTCTTCACGGGCTCTGTCTCTGTCGGCAAGGAGGTAATGCGCCGCGCCTCCGAGCGCCTCATTCCCGTCACATTAGAGCTCGGCGGCAAGAGCCCCTGCATAGTCGATAAATCTGCCAATATCAAACTCGCCGCAAGGCGCATAGTTTTCGGCAAGTTCTTAAACTGCGGGCAGACCTGCGTCGCGCCCGACTACATCCTCGTTCACTCGTCCGTAAAGGAACAGCTCATATCGGCAATCGGGGCTGAAATTACAAAACAGTTCGGCGAATATCCCCTTGAAAATTCGGCTTACGGCAAAATAATTTCTCCAAAGCACTACAACAGGGTGTGCTCGCTCATCGACGACAAAAAGGTCGTAATAGGCGGACAGAGGGAGGACGATACTCTTCGCATCGCGCCCACCGTGATGGACAACGTCACACGCGCCGATGCCGTCATGGGCGAGGAGATCTTCGGCCCCGTTCTCCCCGTGATGACCTACGAAAACCTGTCCGATGCCATAGCCGACGTAAACGCACAGCCCCATCCGCTCGCCCTCTATGTGTTCGGCGATAAAAAGGTGGCGGGGGAGGTCGCTTCCCGCTGTCAGTTCGGCGGCGGCTGCGTAAACGATACCATAATTCACCTCGCCACATCTCACATGGGCTTTGGCGGCGTGGGCGCAAGCGGCATGGGCGCCTACCACGGAAAGGAGGGGTTCGACTGTTTCACCCACAAAAAATCCATCGTCGACAAGGCCACCTTCTTCGACCTCCCCGTGCGCTATCAGCCCTATACATCCTTCAAAAGCGCGCTTATAAAGAAGTTTATGAAGTAATATGTCACGCATAATACCTGCGCCCGACCGCCAATTAGGCGGTCGGGCTTAAAATTTTAAACTGATTATGTAAAATATTTCATTTTTTCAATATCAGTTGCCATATTTTCCGATATGTGCTAATATGTTTTCATGCTCACTTATAACCTCGACGGCAAAAATAAATATTACACCCTCTATTGCCGTATACGCGACGATATCTTAAGCGGCAATCTCAAGGGGGGTGAAAGGCTCCCTTCAAAGCGGGCTCTCGCCCTCAATCTCTCCGTAAGCGTAATAACCGTGCAGACGGCCTACGAACAACTGCTCGCCGAGGGGTACATAATCTCAAAGGAGCGCAGCGGCTACTTTGTCGCCGACGTCGACGCGCATGTCGGCGCAGGCAGTGCCGCCGTCACGGTCGAACGCCGCCCCCCTTCAAGTTACAAATACGACCTCGTTTCGGGCTCTACTCCTGCGGGGCTATTTCCCTTTTCGGTGTGGGCGCGGCTCATGCGCTCGGTGCTGTCGCAGGAGGGGGAACACCTCCTCGAGCGCGTTCCCTGTCAGGGCGAGTTGTCCCTGCGGCGGGAAATCTCTGCCTATCTCTACCGCATGCGCGGCGTAACTGTGCAGCCCGCCCGCATAGTCGTCGGCGCCGGCGCTGAGTATCTGTACGGCATAATCGTCCAGCTTCTCGGCAGGGACAAGCTCTTCGCCGTCGAAAACCCCGGCTATGGCAAAATTTATTCAACTTACAGCCTGTACGGCGCCCGGTGTGCCTTCATTCCCGTCGGTGCAAATGGTGCGGAAGTGGACGCCGTGCAGTCCTCGGGCGCGCAGGTTGCGCACATTTCGCCCTCCCACCAATTTCCAACGGGCGCCGTCATGCCCGTTTCCGACAGGCTCTCCCTCATTAAATGGGCGCGCAAATCTTCGGCTTTCATCGTCGAGGACGACTACGACAGCGAATTCCGCCTCGTCGGCAAGCCGCTGCAGTCCATGCTCGAACTGTGTCCCGACAGGGTCATCTATGTCAACACCTTTTCAAAGTCGCTCGCACCGTCCATGCGCATGGGCTACATGGTGCTCCCGCCCGAACTCATGGGGCGCTTCCTCGGCATATTTTCAAAGAGCGCCAACGTCGTTCCCCTGTTCGAGCAAAAGACCCTCGCCGCCATGATAGGCGGGGGACACTTCGAGCGGCACATAAACAGATTAAAAAATTATTACCGCTCCGTCCGTCAGGAGGTGCTTGCCGCAATCTGCTCGCTGCCCTTTACGGCGCAGGTAAACGACACGGGTTCGGGCCTGCACATGACGGTCAAATTTCCCTCGGCCGACTCCGATGACCAAATCAGGCGCATGGCGGAGGAAAGGGGTATAAATATCCGCTGCCTCGGCGATTACCTCCTGACCCCCCAAAGCGGCTACGAAAAAGTCGCCGTAATCAACTACAGCGGCCTCAAAAAGGGGGAGGCAGCCCAAATCGCCGCCCTGTTCCATAAATCGTAGACAAATTCCATATCCTGCGTCTTGTATTCCATGTCGTTAAAATGTAGAATTAAAGAAAAAAAGCAGAGGTGAACTAAATGAAACAATCTATAGGTGAATTCCTCGCCACGCTCCGCCGCGCCAACGGCTACACTCAGCAGGAGGTGGCCGATAAACTCGGCATCTCCAACCGCACGCTGTCGTCGTGGGAATGCGGCACTACTATGCCAGACATACTACTCCTGCCCGCCCTCGCCGATCTCTACGGCGTCACTGTGGACGAAATTCTGCGCGGCGAGCGGGGAGAGAACGTGCAAAAGCCCTCGGTAACGCGCAAGTCTATGGAAAATATTTACAAGAGCAAATACGCCCGCTTCACCATGTGGGCATATATTTTGTGCGGTATTCTGTGCCTTGGACTTCTCCTCTTTTATATAGGTATGCATGTCAACATTATGACTATCGCTTGGGTGGGATGGCGGTGGTGGCTGTTCCTTCTCTACTTAGGCCTCATAGTTGCCGTCGCCTGCGCGGTGTTGCTGTTTGCCGTTTGGCGCAGCTATGAAAATGCCGCCGATGACGAAGCTGACAGTTATCGCCTGTCGCTAAGATTGTGCATAAGCTCGTGCATGCTCGTCGTCTGCATCGTCGCCATAATTTTAATGTGCGTCAGCATAAGTCTTTTAACCTACCCCTACGGCGATGAGGGCATTCTTCCCTTTATAGTATTTTTGCTCATTGCAGTAGCTTCTTTAATCTTCGCGATAATTGCCCGCCACACCGCCTATAAAAAGTGGGGCAGCGAAGAGCAACACGCCAAAATTAAAAAGAACAACGCCTTTTTAAAAAAGTATTCGCTCTACTGTCTCATTCCCATCGGCCTCTCAATAGTCGCCATGGTGCTCTTTTCGCTGTGGTGGCCCACTTCGATCGATGTGCTGTACAGCAATACCGACGCCGAACAATTCGTCCGCTATCTGCAGACCGCCCGCTTAGATGAGCATGATGAGATAATAGTGGGGGACGACTACGTTGAATTTGACGACGAGGAGCTCTATATTGACTTTCAGGCCTATGCCGATGGCGCAACGCCATGGGAGCACATAACCGTTGCCGACGGCATAGAGGTAAGCTTCCCCGACGAAGGCGATTTCTGTTGGCTGTACTTGCGCACTGGCGGCCCCGAGGAAGATCCCACATTCCAAGCCATACTCGTCGATAAATACACCACGGCCGATGGCTCGCTGTCTGCCTACAACCTGCGTTTTAACGCTTACTTTGATATTGGTCTAGGCGGCATGGCGCAGGGCACCACCTACCACAACGGCAGTGAAATAAGGTATGAAGGCGGCGAATACCGCTTCGTAGATGTCTACTACAACAACTATCAGGAGATGGCCTGCGGCTTCGGCGGCATACTTATCGGTTTAACTGTTTTCTCTGTTCTGATAGTGTATTTTGTATTGCAGCTAAAGCTCAAAAAATAACGCAAAACAAGCGGCGAGCCCTCTGCAATTGCGCAGAGGGCGCGCCTTCATGTGCAATAAGTTCCCGCTAACCTTATTTGTTCAAAAGTTCGTCCGAAAGGGCCAAAATGCGCTTTGCGTATTTTGCCTTGCGCCTCTTCAAAATGGCCTTGTAAATAAAGTAATTCAGGCTGACAAGCGAAATGCCCACAACGCCGATAACAATACCCGCGGTGAAAGCCCAGCTCAGGCTTGAGCCTATTACGCCCATGGCAAGGCACATGCCCACGCCCAAGACGAGCGCGCCTGCGCAGCCGAAGGTGTAGGCAAAAATCTCTGCGGGACGGCGCACCTTCGCGTCAAGTGCAGTCAGCTCTTCAAATTTATTTTGTTCGTCAGTCTTGGGCGCGTAACTTTCAGCTATGTTTTCTACTATGCGTAAATTTTCCATATTTTTTTAAACTCCTTGTTTTAAGAGGTTTCCCTCATTTATTTTGTGTCTTAAGTATAACAGCCGCATATTAAATATTTGATAACGCACAGTAAATGTATTGTAAAGCAAATGTTAAAGTTATGTTAACGCGGGTGCGGCGGGCAATTTTGCCCGCCGCACCCGCATTTTTGTATAACGAAAACCACACGCTGAGCGTGTGGTCAGTAAAAAAGCGGAAGCGTTGCAAATAAAAACCTCCGA
>CALVPX010000003.1 GCA_944354265.1 uncultured Clostridia bacterium
AGGCCGATGTTCTGACCTTCGGGGGTCTCTATGGGGCACAGACGGCCGTAGTGCGAATAGTGAACGTCGCGCACTTCGAAGGTAGCCCTGTCGCGGTTGAGGCCGCCGGGGCCGAGGGCGGACAGCTTGCGCTTGTGCGTGAGTTCTGCCGCGGGGTTGGTCTGATCCATGAACTGCGACAGCTGCGAGGAGCCGAAGAATTCGCGGATGACGGCGGACACGGGGCGGACGTTTACGAGGCCGGAGGGCGTAACTTCCATTGCGTCCTGAGTGGCCATGCGCTCCTTTATCAGCTTTTCGAGGCGGGAGATGCCTATGCGCAGCTGATTTGTCAGCAGTTCGCCCACCGAACGCACGCGGCGGTTGCCGAGGTGGTCGATGTTGTCTATCGTGCCGATGCCGTACTGAAGGTCGATATTTGTGGAGATGGAAGCGACGATGTCGTCCACCGTGATGTGCTTGTGGTTGAGCTTTTCGACTACGGGCTTGATGGCCTTTCTCTCGTCGGCGTCAAGCTCGGTCTTGTCGCTCTCAAGGAGCATGTTGAACACCTTGCAGGCCTCAACAAACTTGATGCGCTGATCCCTGCGGCGCTCCCTGTTCTTCTTCTCTTCGGGCTTTTCGTCGTCGGAGGCGGGAATCTCCTCGCAGTAGTAGACGGAGTTGATTCTGTCGAGGTACTTTTCGGCAACCTGTTCGCAGGTCTGCGACTTGCACTCCTCGGCGAGCTCCTTCATGAAGAGGAAGTTGGGGAAGTATATTGTGGGAAGCAACCCGAACATCTTGGGGTTCTTGTCGGATACCGCCTTGAAGTTTACGGTGTTGTTTGCGATTATCTTGTGCTTGATCTGTCCCTGAACGGGGTCGTTTACCCAAACGAAAACTTCGTTTACGCCTGCGTCCTGAATTTCGACTGCCTGCGCGTCGCCGATGACGTCGCCCGCGTGAGTCATGACTTCACCCGTCTGCGGATTGAAGATGTCCTCTGCCACCTTGCAACCGGACAGACGGTAGGCGAGGTTGAGCTTTTTGTTGAACTTGTAGCGGCCAACCTTTACCACGTCGTACCTGCGGGGGTCGAAGAAGAGGTTGTTGAGGTGCTGCTTGACCGATGCTTCGGTGGGCACTTCGCCGGGACGAAGACGGCGGTACAGCTCTATAAGGCCGTCGCTCTCGGACTTGGTGGTGTCCTTGGCGATGGTGTTTTCAATCATCTTGTCGTCGGCGAAAAGATTTAAAATGGCCCTGTCCGAGCCGAAGCCGAGCGCACGCAAAAGGACGGTAGCACAGATTTTACGCTTCCTGTCTACATGCACCCACAGCACGCCCTGAGCGTCCTGTTCGAATTCGAGCCATGCGCCGCGGTTGGGGATGACGGTTGTGCCGAACATCTCCTTGCCCGTCTTGTCCACTTCCTTTGCGTTATACACGCCGGGGGAACGGACGAGCTGAGAAACGATTACACGCTCTGCGCCGTTGATGATGAACGAGCCCGAATCGGTCATGAGGGGGAATTCCCCCATGAATACGTCCTGATCGATGACTTCGTCCTTGACCTTGTTTACGAGCCTGACTTTGACGTGCATGGGCAGCGCATATGTTGCGTCGCGGTTGCGGCACTCCTTTTCGTCGTACTTAGGCTTGTCGTCAAACCAATGTTCGAGGAAATAGAGCTCGTAGTGGTCGGAATAGTCGGTAATCGGCGAGAAATCTTCAAAGACTTCGGATATGCCCTCGTTTATGAAGGTGGCATAGCTCGACTTCTGAATTTCAACGAGGTCGGGAATGTCTATGACCTCGTTGATCTTACCGAATTTGCGCCTTTCCGTTTTGCCATACTTGTGAACGGGTAAATTCATTAAAGATTGATGCTCCTTTAAATTTTTTCTATTTCACAATCGGCGATTATGCGTATATATCTTTTCACCGCAAACAAAAGCCTATTCGCTCGGGTCGTACTCGCGCCTTAGGCGCTCCGTGCGACCACGCAGCGAGGTTGCTGTGGTCGGGCAACACTTAACGCCACAAATCAATTGCGGCTTGTGTTGCCTCGGCATTAATTATTTTAAAAATTTTCGTTCAAGTCGTACTCCCTTCGTTCCGTGCGACTTGAACGAGGTGAGTTGTCGGAAAGGGTTTAACGGCAGAAGTGAATTCCGCCTACCCTTTCTCGGCGTTAATTATTTTAAAAATTTTATCGCTACAGGCATTTGAGTCTGCAAAAATGCCGCGGAAATTCAAGTGAAAAAAATTTTTACATTTTGCACTTGACAAATTGCGCCGACCCAAAATAGCCGCGCCGCAATTTTTTTTGCGGTTAGAAGCTTTACAAACTCAAACTAATAGTATATAATTTATAAAAGCGGACGGGCAATTCCGCTCGGTTGCGCGCCCCGAAAATTGCCAAAAAATTTGTTAAAAATGAGCAGAAAGTGGCAAAGTGCGCATTGTAATACATTATAGTATTATATCCGCCTTTAAAAGTAAAGTCAAGCGCTTTTGCGCATTTATTCAAAAAAAGACATTTTAGCGCAAATTTTTTATGCGCACCTTACATACAACGGCAATTTTGAGGTATTTTTATGGACACGGCATCTATGAGAGTGGATAAATTTTTAAAAGTTTCGCGCATTTTGAAGAGGCGCACGGTCGCGCAGGAGGCATGCGCGGGCGGTAAAGTTGCCGTCAACGGCAGGGATGCAAAGCCTTCGCACCCCGTAAAGCCCGGAGATATTGTTGAAATAACGTACGCGACGGGCACTTTAAAATTTAAAGTGCTTGCCGTAAAACAGACGACAAAGAAGGATGAAGCTTCCTCCCTCTATGAGGTCATTGAATGACCTCATAGAGCGAGTGAAATGCAAACTGCGTTTGCGTGAAATGCACTTCGTGCATGAAATAGCCACTTTGTGACTGTGAAATGTACGGCCGCGCCGTACGTTATGGTAACATGTTTAAATAATAATCGCTTACCTCAACGCAACATTTATGTTGCATTTCACGCGCCATTGGTACGGCGTTGTCAGCTTATCCGCCCTATGGCGCATTTCACGGCGCTAGGAGCCATTTCACACATGGCGAAGCCATGTATTTCACCTCCCCTACACCCTATTCTTTCGCCAACAAACCTTTAAAGGAAAAAACATAATGTTAAAAATTCTGCTCTCAAAGTTCAAAGAGGCCGTGACGTCCGTTTTGCCCGTGACGCTCATTGTACTGATCGTGTCGTTCACGCCCGCGGTAAACCTGACGGGAACGGAGACGGCGGCCTTTGTCATCTCTGCCATAGGGCTTATTGTGGGCATTGCGCTGTTCAACCTCGGCGCCGACCTTGCAATGACGCCCATGGGCGAACAGATGGGCTCGGGACTTACAAAATCAAAAAAGATATGGGTAGTTGTAGCCGTATGCTTTTTGATGGGGCTGCTGATAACCATAGCCGAACCCGACCTGACGGTGCTTGCCAATCAGGTTAAGGACATTATGCCCGGCGGTGCGGACGTGGGCAGCACGCTGCTGATCGTCACCGTGGGCGTTGGCGTGGGCATATTCCTTGTGATAGCCGTCCTGAAGATAATCTTCCACAAGGATTTATCCATGCTGATAATGTTCTTCTACCTCATGCTGTTTGCCGTGTGCGCGGTGATGGCCGAGCAGGGAAAATTTCAGTTGGTGCCCATGTCGTTCGATTCGGGCGGCGTGACCACGGGCCCCATAACAGTGCCCTTTATAATGGCGCTCGGCGTGGGCATTGCCTCGACGGTAGGCGGAAGAAATTCAAGCGAAAACTCCTTCGGTCTCGTGGCGCTGTGCTCGGTGGGACCCATAATAGCCGTAATGATACTTTCGCTCATGACGAGCGGCGACCTTGCCACCTACGACACGAGCATCTACGACATATCGCACGTCCTGAGCGGCAGCGGCTTTGCCGACCTGCTCTTGGGCAAATTGGGCGACGTAGCCCTTGCCTTGGGACTGATTGTGGTATTCTTTATAATATTGCAGGTGACCATGCTCAAGCTGCCCAAACAAAAGCTGATACAGATTGCCATAGGCATAGGCTATACATACATAGGGCTCGTGATATTCCTCACCTCGGTTGAGGCGGGATTCATGCCCATAGGCTTCAAGATAGGCGAAGAGCTTGCTTCGTTCAGTCAGCCCCTTTTGGTTGTGTTCGGCTTTGTGATAGGCCTTGTGGTAGTGCTCGCCGAACCTGCCGTTCACGTCCTCAACAAGCAGGTCGAGGAGATAACGGGCGGCGGCGTCAAGAAGCTTGAAATGATGCTTGCCCTGTCCATTGCCGTGGGCATATCCATATGCCTTTCGATAATAAGGATAATATTCAACTTCTCCATACTCTACTACCTCATACCCGGCTATCTGATATCGTTGGGACTCTCCTTCTTCGTGCCCAAGATATACACGGCGATAGCATTCGACTCGGGCGGCGTTGCCTCGGGTCCGCTGACTTCAAGCTTTATTCTGCCCTTGGTAATAGGCGCGTGCGAGGCGGCGAGCGGCAACTCCAACATATACAGCCTTGCCTTCGGCGTGGTGGCGATGGTGGCGATGACCCCCCTCATCACCATTCAGCTCTTGGGATTCAAGGCGGTTACGGCAAAGAAGGTGCGCGAGCGCATAACCTTGAAGCGCATACTTGCCGCCGACGACGAGCAGATTATATACTTTAAATAAGGAGGGCGGACATGGCTGAAAACGATAAGAGGCGCGGCATAATAAAGCGCAGGCCGCCAAAGACAGAAAAGACGGCGGTAAAGCCCGCCGTGCAGACCAACACGGTGACATCCAACCCCTTAAAACTGCTTGTGACGGTGGTGAACAGGAGCAAGACCGAATTTTACGCCGACCTGATACAGTCGTTCGACGTAAACCTGCAGGCGGTAGTGCTTGCGCAGGGCACGGCAGACGCAAACATGCTGAGATACCTCGGCCTGACGGACACGAGCAAGGTTGTAATTTTGAGCGTGGTGCAGACCGAAAAACTGCCCGACGTGCTGTACATACTCGACGAAAAGTTCAAGACGGTCAGGGACGGCAAGGGCATAGCCTTCACCATTCCCCTGACGAGCGTCATAGGCAAGCTGCTGTTCGGATTTTTGAGCAACAACAAATCGGTTGTAAAGGAGGAAAAATAACATGCCCGCATACGAGGTTGTTTTTTGCATAGTCAATGAAGGATTTTCCGACGTGGTGATGGACGCCGCAAAGGAGGCGGGCGCCCGCGGCGGAACGGTGATACACGCCCGCGGCACGGCGAACAAGGAGGCGGAAAAGTTTTTCCACATAACCATTCAGCCCGAAAAGGAGATTGTAATGATTCTCGTCCCCGCCGAAATCAAGGACGACGTTCTGCACGCCCTGTACCGCAACGCGGGCCTCAAGACCGAGGGACAGGGCATAGCCTTCTCCATGCCCGTAGACGACGTGGTGGGAATGAACGGCGAAAAGGCGGCGCCCGTTCAGCCCGCGGAAGTCAAGGCCGACGGCGTAGAGGGCGCCGCCGACGGACAATGAAGATAAGCGCCATTATATGCGCGGCGGGCAGGGGCGAGCGGGCAGGCTTTGGCAAAAACAAGCTGCTCACTCCCCTGAACGGAGCCCCCGCGCTCTTTTATACCCTTGAGGCCTTCGACCTTGCGTTCATCGACGAGGTGATAGTCACCTCCTCCCCCTCCGATCTCGAAGAAATCTCGGCGCTGTGCGCACCCTTCGGCTACAGGGTCGTTTTGGGCGGCGAGACGCGCACATTGAGCGTATACAACGCCCTGAAGGCGTGCACGGGCGACATTGTGCTCATTCACGACGGCGCCCGCCCCTATGTGACGAGGCAAATAATTGAGGGCTGCATTGCCTGCGTGAAGGACAGCGGCTCGGGCATATGCGCCGTGCCCGTCACCGACACGATAGCCATAGCCGACGGCGGAAAGATATGCGAAGTGCCCGACCGCACCTCCCTCTACTCCATACAGACCCCGCAGGGGTTCCTTAAGGCGACGATAGAGCAAGCGTACGAGCTTGCCGTCCGCGACGGGAAAACGTACACCGACGACAGCGCCGTATTCAGGCAGTATGTGGGAAAACCTACGCTGTGCACGGGCAGCCCCGACAACAAAAAGCTGACCTATAAAAGCGATTTCGTGCAGGAATATCCCGCAGTCAACGGGGGCGAAGGGCAGGCGATAGGCATAGGCGTGGACGTGCACGCCTTTGGCGGCGAGCGCAACTTTGTCACCCTCTGCGGCGTAAAGATTGAAAACGACCGCGGGCTGATTGCCCACAGCGACGGCGACGTGCCCGTGCACGCCGTCATGGACGCGCTGCTCTCGGCGGCGGGGCTCAAGGACATAGGCAACTACTTCCCCGACACAGACCCCGCATATGCCGGCGCGGACAGCATTGTCCTTTTGAAGCGCGTCGTTGAGCTCATCGCCCGAAAGGGATTGGCTCCCCTGAGCGTCAGCGTGACGATACGCGCCGAAAAGCCGCGCATTGCCCCCCACATATGCGCCATGCAACGCAATTTAGCAGAGGCGCTGAACATACAGACAACGCGCGTGGGAGTTTCCGCAGGCACCTGCGAAAAGCTCGGCTTTGTGGGTCGCGGCCTCGGCATTGAAGCCGCCGCCGTGGCTTTGCTTGCATGCAAGCCTGCAGCAAAGCAGTGAAATGCACGGCTGCACCGTGCGTGAAATAGCTGCGCTGTGAAATGCGCCAACTGCCCGACTGCTCATTACGGCTAAATCAATGGCGCGTGAATTGCAACATGAATGTTGCGTTGTGGTAGACGATTATTATTTATAAATATTTCTCACCATAACTTTTTCGCTTTTATGCGAAAAAATTTCACACCGCCCTTAGATAAACTCAATCGCAGTGAGGAGTTGAGGCGGTATTTCACAAATACCGAAGGCATTTATTTCATGCAAGCCGCCACGGCTTGCATTTCACTCATATATTTAATGGAGAGTATTATGGCTAAAAACAGCACTATCTTCGTCTGTACGGAGTGCGGGGCGACAAGTCCGAGGTGGCTTGGAAGGTGCCCTTCGTGCGGAAAATTCAATACCATGGCCGAGGAGGCCGTCAAGGAAAGCAAGCCCGCCCCTTCGGCAAAGCGTTCGGCGGTGTATTCGCTGCCGCGCGCACAAAAACTTTCCAACGTGCATTTTGAGCGGTACGACCGCACCGAGAGCGGCATTTCCGAATTCGACAACGTTTTGGGCGGCGGCATAGTTACGGGGTCGCTTGTGCTGTTGGGCGGCGACCCGGGCATAGGCAAGTCCACCCTTCTTACACAGATTGCCGCGCACCTGTCCCTTAAACACCGCGTGCTGTACTTCTCCGCCGAGGAGAGCTGTTCGCAGGTAAAGATGCGCGCCGAGCGGCTCAGGCTCGACTGCGAGGACTTCTACATAGTCAACGACACCTGCATAGACAACCTTGAGGGCGAGCTTGAGGGCGTTGAATTTTGCATAATCGACTCCATTCAGGCCGTCTACACCGACGACCTTACCTCCTCCGCCGGCTCCGTAGGGCAGGTGAGGGAGTGCGCCACAAAGCTCATGCGCATTGCCAAGAGCCGCGGGATAACCTTCTTCATAGTCGGCCACGTCACCAAGGAGGGCGCGCTAGCCGGCCCCAAGGTTTTGGAGCACATTATGGACACCGTGCTCTACTTTGAGGGCGAAAATCAGGAAAATTACCGCATTTTGAGGGCGGTCAAGAACAGGTTCGGCAACGTGTCCGAGGTGGGCGTGTTCGAGATGACGGGCGAGGGCATTGTCGCCGTCACAGACTACTCGGGCATATTCCTCTCCGAGAGCCGCGGACAGGAGGCAGGCTGCGCCGTAACTCCCGCGCAGACGGGCAACAGGTGCATGAACGTGGAGATTCAGACGCTAATTTCCAAGACATCATTCGGTCAGCCCCGCCGCATGCCGCTTGGCATAGACTACAACAAGTTGGTGCTGCTTTTGGCAGTGCTTGAAAAGCGGTGCTCCCTCCCCTTCTACACATACGACGTGTACATAAACGCCATGGGCGGCATAAAACTAAACGAGCCCGCCTGCGATTTGGCAATCTGCGCGGCATTGGCTTCGGCGCACAGGGACACCCCCATTGACAAGTACACCGCCATATTCGGCGAAGTGGGCCTGACGGGCGAAGTGCGCGCAGTGCAGTACGCCGAAAAGCGCGTGCAGGAGTGCGTTAAAATGGGCTTCAAGCGGGTAATTCTCCCCGCCAAAAACATGAAGTCTGTGGCAAAATACGCCGACAAGATAAACATCGTGCCCGTGCTGTATGTAAACTCTATGATTAAAAGCATACTAAATTAACGCGCATTGTGCATAAGGGGATATGCACCAATGCGCCGTTATCTGAGGGCGCCGCCCTCGTGGGCGCAATCTTAAAAGCCCTACTTTATATAATTGCGCCCACTTCACCCGCTGAGGCGCAGGTATGCGCAAATTGGGTTGCGCTGCGTTAAGGCGCGACTTCACTTGCGCCGTTAATTTTTTTGAATATTAACGCGCATTGTGTATTTCCCCTTCTTTGTCATTTCGAGCGGAGCGGCGGATTAACGCCGCGCAGTCGAGAAATCCCCCAAACGAAGTCAAACTACGTTCCTGCAGATTTCTCCGCTTCGTTCGCTAACGCTCACTTCGGTCGAAATGACAAAAGAAAAAGACAAGTTAAGGTAAAATTATCTACTTCCAAATTAAAAATTACCCCCTTGACGAAACGCGAATTAGTGGTATAATATATATTGAAAAAGCTTATTTTTTAAGCGCGTTATAGGAGGATTAAAGATGATTATAACCGTTTCGCGCCAGTTCGGCAGCGGCGGCAGGGAAGTGGGAAAACGCCTTGCCGACGAGTTGGGACTGCAGTATTACGACAAGGAACTTGTTACGGAGATTGCCAACCACACCGACCTGAATGAAGGATACGTTTCCTCTGTTTTAGAGAACGGGGGCTTCAACAATTACGCCTTTACATTCGGCAGGAGCATGCCGTTTGCCTATGCCACCCCCGCGCCCGTGACAGACGTGCTTGTGGCGCAGCAAAAAATTATCAAGGCCATAGGCGAAAAGGGCAACTGCCTTATAGTCGGCCGCTCGGCGGACGTCATACTCAAGGACTACAAGCCCTTCCGCATATTTGTCTACGCCGACGACGCGAGCAAGATTGCCCGCTGCCGCGCACGCGCACCCGAAGGCGAGCACTACACCGATAAGCAGATGCTGCGCCGCTTCAAGGAGATTGACGGCGGCAGAAGAAAGCTGCACGAACTTTTGGGCGTGCACCGTTGGGGTGACAAGGCGGGCTACGACCTTATGCTGAACACGACAAACATCAACATAAAGTCTATAATCCCCGCCCTTGCAGAATACATAAAAAATTCTACAAATAAATAAAATACGGCCGCGCAAATTGCGGAGCAATTTGCGCGGCTCTTTTTTAAAAAATAGCGCGAGGCGCGGCCTGAAATATTCAGGCCGCGCCTCCTACACTTTTTTATTACGAATAAATGTGGTCTTGAACGTGTTTAATTTTAATTCCTCCGTGTCATCTTGAGTGGAGCGAACAAAGTGAGCGCAATCGAAAGATCTTGATGGGATATTAGTACTGCAAGATACTTCGACTACGTTTGCCGGCTGCGCCTGCGCACTCCGCTCAGTATGACGCTGCAGAGCTATTATTTTACTTCTTCTTTTTCTTCTTTTTCTTTTTATCCTTATCGGTCTTCTTTGCCCTCTCTTCGGGCTCGTCATCCTCCTCGTCGTCCCAATAGTCGGGAACGCGCTTTGCCTTTGCGGCGGGGCGCTCTTCACGGGGAGGGAGCGAGGAAACCTCCTCCACAGGTTCCACTTCTGCGGCGGGCACACTGAAATTGTCGCCGTTGCAGACGAGGAAGCCCTGTTCGCACTTAATAAATATCAGCTTGTCGCCCGTGCCCACGCCAAGTTCGTCGCGCACGGCCTTGGGAATGGTTATCTGACCCTTTGAAGTCAGTTTTGCAATTTCCATACTGTACTTTACCTCCGTAAACATAAGAAAAACAATAAATTCCTTACTTTTCTTACATTATATCATAAATAAATATTTTGTCAAGTAAAGGAAAACATTTCCTGCCTGAAAAGGCATAAAAATTTTTAACCTGCCCACCATAACTGTTACGGAGGATGAATATGCAATTTGACCAGACTAAGACTTACCTTAACTTAGCAAGAAGTTTTGCGGGCGAAAGCCAAGCGGGCATGCGCTATCAGCTGATAGCGAGGGCGGCAAACAAGCAGGGCTATGTAGAGCTTGCGAACGTCATTAAGACGATTGCAAAGAACGAAACCGTGCACGCGCGCAGATTTTTTGAAGAACTTACAAAACGCGGCGGCAATTGCATTGACAATATCGACATCGATGCAGGATACCCCTTCCACACGGGCGATATTGCAAGGGCATTAAAGCTTGCCGCGCACGATGAACGCGAGGAGCACGAAAGAATTTATTCAACCTTTGCAAAAGAGGCAAAAGAAGAAGGCTTCGACGACGTTGCTACACTTTTTAACCTTGTGGCAAACGTTGAAAAGAGGCACGAACAAATTTTTGACTATCTTTCTAACGCCTTTGAGACGGGAACGCTCTATAAAAACGAAAGCCCTATTCTGTATATCTGCGGCGACTGCGGATATATGCACACCGCCACGCAGGCATGGGACGTTTGCCCCTTATGCAAGTCGAGTCAGGGCGAAGTATATCTGCATATTCCCTACGAGAAGGAGAAGTTATGAAAAAAGGCGAAAATTCTAAAACAAAGAACTGTCAGGGCAAAAAGACTTCGAATTGCAGTTCTTCCAAAAGCACTAAGGACTGCAGATAAATTAAGTTCGGAGTGCTTTGACCCTTTCGGCAGTTACACGGGCGTGTGCAGCGATCCTGACGATATGCCCGTACAGGACGCCGACGATCTTTGATTGCCTCACCGCAGGAAATTGCAAATTTTTTACCCTTAAACCATAAGCGGGCAATTTAAAGATTTATGGGTCCGTGGCGGCGGCGAAAATTTTTCGCCGCCGCCTTACTTTTTTTATTTAAGTAAGGAAAGGCGGAATTGAGCAGGAACTTATGTCATGTTGAGCGGAAGTGCATGCGATAGCGCGCACTGTAGCCGAAACATCTTGTTCGGTTAATATCCTGCTAGATACATTCGACTGCGTTCGTCACTTGCGTTCCTCTCTTCGCTCAGTATGACGTCCCTTTTGTCATTTCGAGCACAGTCGAGAAATCTCGGAGCACAGCGACGGACAAAAGGGACTTATTATTTTCGCCATAACTTGCCGCAGCGCGGCAATCATAACGTTGCGAAAGCAACTTATAGTTGTAAACGTGCCGCAACTTATGTTGCGGCGCTCATAACTTGAAAAGGCGGCGGGCGCACCTAAAGGTGCGCCCGCCGCATGCTTTATGAGTTTTATATAAATTTAATTGCACTTGTGCCCGCCGCAGGAGTGACCGCCCTCGTGGTTTCCGCAGGAATGGCCGCCCTCGTGGCCTTCGCCGTGGTGGTCGCAGTGAACGTCGGGGTCGTAGCCGAGGTTGCCGGCGAGCAGGGCGTTTACCGCTTCGTCGGCACTGCCCGAGACGCCGCCATACAGCTTTATTCCCGCCTGTGCGAGAGCCATCTGAGCCCCGCCGCCTATTCCGCCGCAGATTAAAGTATCCACGCCCAATCCGCCGAGCAGGGTTGCAAGCGCGCCGTGGCCCGTGCCGTTGGTGTCTATCACCCGAGAGGAGACTACCTTGTCCCCCTCCACATCATACACCTTGAACTGCTGAGTGTGTCCGAAGTGCTGAAATACATCTCCGTTTTCGTAAGTTACTGCTATCTTCATATGATACCTCCATAACGCAAAAGGCGCAGTCTGCGCGCCCCTTGTTGTTTACTTAAGATATTTAACTATACGCGCGGGGTTGCCCGCAATTACCACGTTGGAGGGGAAGGACTTTGTCACCACCGAGCCGCTTCCCACGACGACGTTGTCGCCGAGGGTGACTCCGGGGTTGATGACGGCGTGACCGCCTATCCAACAGTTGTCGCCAATGGTTATGGGCTTGCCAAGCTCAAGGCCTGAAATCCTCGTCTCCTCGTCGAGAGGGTGACAGGCTGTGTATATGCCCGCCTGCGGCGCGATGAGGCAGTTTTTACCTATTTTGACCTTGCACACGTCGAGGATGACGACGTCATAATTGGCGTAAAAATTTTCGCCCACCTCGATATTGCTGCCGTAGTCGCACCAAAAGCCTCTGCCCAAAACGACCTTTTGCCCGCACTTGCCCAAGAGCTGCCGCGTGACCTTGTCCCGCTCCTCATCGGATAGGCCGCCGAAATTTAGTTTTTCGCACAGTTCGATTGCATGCCTGTGCAAACGAACAAGCTCGGGGTCGTTGTGTCCGCAGTAGAGCTCGCCCGCGAGCATTTTTTCGCGTTCAGTCATAAATATATTCCTTATGTTAAAAAATATTGTCTATAAATTCCTCGGGGTCGAAGAGTTCGATATCCTCAAGCTTTTCACCCACGCCCGCAAACATGACGGGTATGCCGAGTTCGGAGCAGAGCGAGATGACAAAGCCGCCCTTGGCGGTGCCGTCGAGCTTGGTCAGCACTATGCCGTCGAGCTCCACGGCCTCATCGAACACCCTTGCCTGATTGACGGCGTTGTGACCCGTTGTGGCGTCGAGGACTAAGAGCTTATAGAAGTTTGCCTGCGGCCACTCGCGCTTGACGACGCGGTCCATCTTTTTGAGCTCCTCCATGAGGTTGGCCTTGACGTGAAGGCGGCCTGCCGTGTCGATTATCACAACGTCGGTACCCCTCGCCTTGGCCGAAGAGAGGGCGTCGAACACGACGGCGGAGGGATCCGACCCCTCCTCGTGCTTGACTATGCGCACCTTGGCGCGCTCCGCCCAAATTGCAAGCTGATCGCTTGCCGCCGCACGGAAGGTGTCTGCCGCAGCGACGGTGACCGTCTTATGCTGCTTTAAAAAGTAGTTTGCAAGCTTGCCGACGGTGGTGGTCTTGCCCACTCCGTTGACGCCGACGAGCATTATGACGGCGGGATATTCAAGCTTTGGCACTTCGGCCTCGGTCAGCTTTTCCTCAAGCACGTCCTTTAAAAGGTCGACAATGTAGTCCTTGTCCTTTAATTTTTCGTTCTTTACTTCGGCGCGGATTTCGTCCACAACCTCCTCGGCGGTGGACAGGGAGATGTCGGAGGAGATTAAAATTTCCTCCAACTCCTCATAGAATTCGTCGCCTATCTTATTTTTGGCAAACAGTGCGCCAAGGGCGCCGCCCAAAGCTTCGCGCGTCTTTTTGAGCGCACCGGCTATTTTTGAAAAGATTCCCAAGAAAACAACTCCTTTAACGCAAGTGAAATGCAAGCTTTGCTTGCGTGAAATGCGCGTTTCCGCGCGTGAAATGCCGCCTCCGCCTTGTCCGTCGCTACCATTGTCATCTTGAGCGAAGTCGAAAGATCTCGGAGCAAAGCGACGGACAATGGTAGCTCTGAGATTTCTCCGCGTTGGTCGAAATGACAAGGTTATGGGCGGCGTGAAATGCAAACTTCGTTTGCATTGTGGCTTAATGTTTAATAAATAAACCCTTCCGTCATGCTAAAGCATGCCACCTCCCCTTTTAAAAAAGTGGAGGCTTTAATGCAGTTCTGCGCCAACGGCGCATAAATTATGTTACGAGGGGAATTGACTTCCCCGAAGTAGACCCAATTTGCGCATACCTGCGCCTCAGCGGGTGAATGCGGCGCAATTATATTAATGTAGGGCGAAATAGGATTGCGCCGCAGAGGGCAGCGCCCTCAAATAACGGCGAGTTGGTGCATATCCCCTTATGCACAACGAGCGTTAATCGCTTATCGTATCTCCCCCCAACTTGCTTTCGACTTCGGAGAGCTTGACGGAGACTATTTTGGAGACGCCCTTCTCCTCCATGGTGACGCCGAAGAGAACGTCGGCATTTTCCATGGTGGGCTTGCGGTGGGTGATGACGATGAACTGCGTCTTTTCGGCAAAGCGCTTTAAGTAGCGGGCGTAGCGGCCGACGTTGGCTTCGTCCAAGGCGGCCTCAATTTCGTCAAGCACGCAGAAGGGCATGGGACGCATGGCGATGATTGCAAAGAGTATGGCAATGGCAGTGAGCGCCTGTTCGCCGCCCGAGAGCAGGGAAATTTTTGAAAGCTTTTTGCCCGGGGGCGAAGCAATTATTTCCACGCCGGCGTTTAAGGGGTCGTCGCAGTCGGTGTAGTCGAGCTGAAGTTCCGCCCTGCCGCCGCCGAACAGCTCCTTGAAGGTGCGCTGAAAGTTTTGGTTGATGGTATTGAAGCCCTCGTTGAAGATTTTGAGCATTTCGTCGCGTATTTCGTTCAATGCGACGGTCAAATCCTCGATGCCCTTTTCAAGGTCGGCCTTGTCCTGACACATTCTGTTGTAGCGGGCGGAAATCTCCTCGTACTCCTCAACGGCGTTGTGGTTGACGGGGCCGAGCATGGTGAGCTGACGCTTGTAGTTGGCTATTGCATTGGCGGAGACGGATATGTCGTACCCCTCCTCCTTATATTCAAGGCACCCCTCGTAGTCGAGCTGATACTCCTCAGAAATCCTCGCCTGCAAATTTTCGAGGTCGGAATCTATCTTCTGCAAATTGAGTTCGGCGGCGTGCAGTTTTTCCTTTAACTTTTCGCTGTCCTCATACGTCTGAAGGCGGTCGGAATTGACCCTTTCGGTGCGCTCGTTTAAGGTGCGCTTGGTCTCCTCGAGCTCCTCGATCTGCTTAATGACCCTGTCGAGCTCCTCTTCCTCGTCCTTGGAGAGGGCGGCGCGGGCGGCCTTATCGGTGAAGTCCTCAAATTCGGACTGCATGCGAGGAAGTAGCGCCTCGAGCGAGGAAACTTTGGTGATGAGTTCCGCGCGCTCGGCCGTCAGCCTATCTACGCTCTCCCTGTTGCCCTTGACCGCCGACTGCAGAGAAGCCATTTCGACCTGATAGCCGTTGAGCTTTTCGACCTTTGAGTTGCGCTCCTCCAAAAGCTTTTCGTACTTTATGGACATGTCGTCCATCTCGGACGAGGCCTTGTCGGACTGCTCCGAGAGGGAGCTTGCGCCCTGCGAAGTGGAAGAGAACTGACTGTCGAGCTCTGCCATTTTGCCCTCGAGTTCGCGCTTGGACTGCGAGTATGCGGCGTATTCGCTCTCCTTGTCGGTGACGTTGGAGAGCAGGCCCGAAGCCCTCTGCATGCAGGCGGCGAGCTCGTTGCCGGCGCTCTGCAGCCGCTCGCGCAGCTGCTCCCTTGCGCCCACTGCGCCCTGCCTGTCCGTTTCGGCGCTCTCCTTTTTGACTTCCGCACGTGAAAGTGCGGACTTTTTGTGCTCTATCTGTTCCTCGATCTCCTTTAAGTTGCGCTCGTTGGCGAGGAGGTTTGCCGAATTTTCCCTGCGCGAACCGCCCGTCATAGAGCCGGTGGTGGAGATTACGTCGCCGTCGAGGGTGACAATTTTAAAGGCGCGGGGATACTTTTTGGCGATGGCCGTTGCCGAACGTATGTCGTCGCAGATGAGCGTGTTGCCGAGAAGGTTGTGAATGACGTTTTCAAACTTCTTGTCGTAGGTGACGAGGTCTATGGCAAAGCCTATGGCGCCCGGTTCGCGGCGGGCAGACTTTATCTGCTCGTTTTCGTAGCGGGGACGGAGGGCGTCGACGGGCAGGAAGGTGACCTGACCCGCACGGTTGTTCTTTAAGTATAAAATTAAGGTCTGCGCGTCCTCGCGGGTGGCGGTGATTATGTTCTGCATTGCGCCGCCGAAGGCCGTTTCAATTGCCACTTCATACTCGCGCTGAGTGGACACGACGTCGGCAATCAGCCCCATTATCTTGGAGTTTAAAGAGGGGTTGTTGCGCGCGTCGGACATCAGCCTCTTGACCGAGTAAATGTAGCCTTCGAACCTGTCGCGCAGAGCCTGATAGGTCTTAAGTTTTTCGCCGAGGGAGTTTATGTCGGCGCGAATGGAGTAAATTTCCGAGATGAGGTTTTGCAGCCTGTCCTCCGCCTCCTTCACCTTGGCGTCGGCCTCGGCGACGAGGGTGTTTTCGCTGCCCAAAAGGGCGTTGAGCCTCTCCTGCTCGGCAATGGCCTCGTCATACTCGGCCTTTAAGGAGGCGTGCTCGCCCTTTATGCGCTCCATTACGGAGTTGACTTCGTCTATGCGCTCGTTGATGAGCTCCTTTTTGGCAGAGAGCGAACCCATGCTCTCCTTTATGTCGGAGAGGTCCTTGAAGGTATCCATCACCTTTTTGCGGTGTTCGCCCGTCATGTATTCGTATTGAGCAATACTCTCCGAGAGGGAGGAAATTTGAGCGCGCAGATTTTCGCATGCCGCCTGAAGGTTGTTTAGGCGGGCGGTGTTCTTGCCGGCGTAGTCCTCGGTGCGCTTTACCTCCTTATCGATTTCGCCTATGCGCTTAGTGGAGTATGCAATGTCGTCCTGCGCCTGCTGCAGCTGCTGCTTGACGGCGTTGGCCTTTTCCTTGAATACCTTGCTCTCGCCCGAGGTCTGTGCAATGCCGACGGAGTAGCTGACGCGCTTGTCGTACAGCACCTTCAATTTGTCGTCGGCGGAGCTCAGCAGGCTGCGGCACTCGTCATACTCCTTTAAAAGGGCGGACGACTGCTCGGCAAGGCGGTCGATTTCGGCGTTGAAGGAGGCTATTTTTGCATTTATTTTGCTGCGCTCGCCCTCGGCGGTGTCGTGGCGGTATATGTAGGTGTTGACCTCGTGGTGGCGGAGGTTGGAGTACAGCTCGCGGTATTTGCGGGCGTTTTCTGCCGCCTTTGCAAGGGGGGCGAGCTGCCTCTCCACCTCCTGCATTCTCTGCACGAACACGAACAGATTGTCGCGGGCGGCCGAAAGCTTTCTTTCGGCGTCGGCCTTTCTGTCCTTGAACACTATGATGCCCGTGGCCTCCTCGAATATGGAGCGGCGCTCCTCCGGGCGGGAATTCATTATCTGCGCGATTCGCCCCTGACCGATTATGGAGTAGCCCTCCTTGGCGGCGCCTGCGCCGTGCAAAAGAGCCGTCAGCACCTTCATTCTTGAGGGTTGACGGTTTAAAATATATTCGCTTTCGCCGTCGCGGTAGAGGCGGCGTGTCATTTCAACTTCGTCGCAGTCGATATCGAATATGCGGTTGGTGTTGTCGAAGGTCAAAGTGACCTCGCAGAAGGACATCTTTTTGCGCTTTTCCGTGCCGGAGAAGATGACGTCCATCATCTGCGTGCCGCGCATCTGCTTTGCCGACTGCTCGCCGAGCACCCAACGAATGGCGTCGGCAACATTGCTCTTGCCGCAGCCGTTGGGTCCGACGATACATGTTACGCCGTCCGAAAGGTTTATTTCGGTGGGGTCGGCAAACGACTTGAAGCCGACGAGTCTTATGGATTTGAACTGAATCATAAATACCTCATTAACGCAAGTGGTGCCTTGGCCGAAGGCATCCACTTGCCGTTATTTGCGGGGTCAACCCCGCTTGCCGCGATTTTTTTGCCCACGATTAAATAATCGCGGCAATTCACCCCGCTGAGGCGAAAGGATTCGCAAATTGGGGCCTTTCACCCGAAAGCGCGGTTTCGGGTGAAAACATAATTGTGCGCCGTTGGCGCATGAATGGATGGGCGTGCACTACTTGCCCCCCTTGTGTAAAGGGGGGATCAAAGGGGGGATTGTAGGCGGCTGAGCCGCCACAGTAATTGAAATAAGTTAACAATCCCTCAGTCGCTCCGCGACAGCTCCCTTTACACAAGGGAGCCTGAATAGCGGCACAACCGCTCAGTCACGCTACGCGTGGCATTTCGCGCAATGCGTGAAGCGCAATTCATTGGCTTTGTTCGCCGAACAGAGCCGCATATGCCGCCCTTGCGGCGGCGCGCTTTGCCGAGGCGGTGTTTGCACCGCGGCCGACGAAGGTCAGCCCCTCTGCCTGTACCGTGACGGCGAAGTCGTGCCTATCGCCTTCGCCCATGTCCACGCCGTGGCTGTAGACGGGCAGCGGCCTTCTGTTTGCCTGAAGCGCCTCCTGCAGGAGGGCTATGTAGTCGCGCTCCTCCCTTTCAAAGTCAAGGGTGCGCAGTATGAATGCTTTTGCTTCCTCCATGCCGCCGTCGAGGTAGATGGCGGCGGTTATTGCCTCGTACGCGGAGGGAATCGCCTTTTTGTTGTTGAACTGCCCCTTGGGCTTTATCAGCGCCCTGTCGAGCCCGAGAGAGAGGGAAATTTGGGTGAGTGCGCGGTCGTTGACGACGCACTTTTTGCGGGAGGTTATGCCCCCTTCGTCCAACCCCTCGGCAAAGAACTTTTCGGCGGCGACGAAGCCTATCAAGGAGTCGCCCAGACACTCTAAACTTTCGTTGTTGAAGTGCTCGTCCGCACCCTTTAAGGTGAGGGCGCGGCGAAGGAGCGATTTGTCCTTGAATTTATAGCCTAAGGCGTGCTCCAAATCAGTCATCTTCGGTGGCGATGACCGAGCTCAGGTCGGCCTGTTCTAAAAGACTTTCGACCTTTTGAATGAGCCCCGAGCGGTAGAGTTCGGCCGCCTTGTGGACGGCGTTGCATATTGAAATTGCCGAGGATGAGCCGTGGTTTTTGACGACCACCTTCTTTACGCCGAGCAGCATTGCCCCGCCTGCGGCCTCGAAATCGAGGTCGGCGCGCATGCGCTTTATGGCGCTCTTGCAGAGCAGCGCGCCTATTTTTGACTTGAAGTCGGCGGTGAGCTGCTTTTTCATGGTCTTGAGTATCATCTTGGCGGTGCCCTCCATGGTCTTTAAGGCGACGTTGCCCGAAAAGCCGTCGGAGACCACCACGTCGATATCGGCGGTGTTGATGTCGCGCCCCTCGATGTTGCCGACGAAGTTTATGCCCTTCATCTGCTTTAAGTACTTGTATGCCTGTTGATGGACGGGATCGCCCTTGTGCTCCTCAGTGCCGTTGTTCAAAAGGCCGACCTTGGGACTCTTTACGCCCAAACCGACAGTTGAGTAGGCCGAGCCGAGCAGGGCAAATTGGCAGAGCATGGAGGGCTTGCACTCGGCATTGGCGCCGCAGTCGCACAGCACGACCATTTTGCCGTTGACGTTGGGCACGGCGGGGGTGAGAGCGGGGCGCTTTATGCCCCTTATTCTGCCGAGTATGAGCTGACCGCCGACTATTGTTGCACCCGTAGAGCCTGCGGTGACGAGGCCGGCGATGTCGTCGTTCTTCTTGAGCATCCAAAAGGCCTGCATGAGCGAGGAATTCTTCTTTTTCACCGCCTCGGTGGGGATGTCATTCATGTCGATGACGTCGGGACAGTCGACGATCTCTAACCTGTCCTTGGGATAGGATAAATCTTTGAGGCAGTTTTCAAGGTCTGCCTTTCTGCCCGTCAGGATGACGTATAAATTTTTGTCCTCGTTTAAGGCGCGGGCGACGCCCTGACAGGTGCTGACGGGGGCGTTGTCGCCGCCCATTCCGTCGACTATAATTTTATCCATGGTCACATTTCCCCCTTGGTAGTTTGTATTTCTATGCGGAAAAAAGCACGCCTTGCGCGGCGTGCAACACTCCGCTTATATGATTATATCATATATAGCGGCAAAAGACAATAATTTTTCGGCAATTATTGGCGGGCGAAGATTGCTGATTTTGTCGGCAGGCGTTTAAACGAAGTGAAGGAAGCATATAATAATAGTGGCAACTGTTGACAAATGGTGTTTTTTATTGTATAATTGACTTACTAAAGAGAGGAGGTTTGACCGATGGCAACGATTTCGTTTAAAGAAGATATTGAGATTGCAGACAACAACAAGGCCAAGGAACTTGCCGCGGCGCTCAAACAGCCGCGAGACAGCAGCATAAAGTCGTCCCAGCCGGGCAAACTGCCCGAAAACGCAGGTTCGATATGGTTCAGGCGCTCAGACAAATAATTTCACTTGATGACTATGATGAAGCCTCTTTAACGGAGGCTTTATCCACGTTTGAGTGCGCCCATCCAGACATGGAGGACTCTGCCGACGTTATGCGCTTTTTGCGCGAGGACGCCATTGCCATGGAGAGGGCGGGACTGACGCGTACATACCTGTTAGTAAACGACGGCGCATGGGCTGACGGAAGGCTGCAGATAGACGGTTATTTTTCGCTCGCACTCAAAATTTTAAACTTTAAGAACAACATAGACGGCGAAATTTTATATGAATTGTTTGGCGACAGGGACAAGCACAACTGCCCCGCCTATCTGATAGGTCAGCTTGCCCGCAGCCAAAGCGCCCCGCAGGGTGCAGGCAGACAGTTTTTGAATACTGCGCTGAGCTATATTGCAAACGCAAGCGACCTTGTCGGAGGCAGGATTGTGTACCTTGACAGCCTGCCCGAGAGGCAGCAATATTACCAAAGTCAGGGCTTCAGATTTTTGCAGAACAAGCACAAGAGCCGCCTGATACAGATGTACCGAATAATATGAACGATTGCAGCAACCAAGCGGTTGCTGCGTTTTTTTGCACGCTAAATTTCAGGAGCGTCTGCGGGCGAAGAAGGTGAGGGCTGACGGCGGACGGTGGGGGCTGCGGCGTACCTGTCGCGGCGGATGAGCTTTTGGTTGCGCACGCCGTTCCTCTCCTCGACGAGGTAGCCCTCGCTTATGGTGCCCTCGGTCCCGCGGGAGATTATGCCCTCCTCGCCCTCCTCCACTATGTCCTCCGGCTGCGGAATGGAGCCCGTCACGCGCGAGACGAAGGAGCGTTCGACGCCGTCAGGCAGGC
Source organism: uncultured Clostridia bacterium (assembly GCA_944354265.1). Lineage (GTDB taxonomy): Bacteria > Bacillota > Clostridia > Christensenellales > Borkfalkiaceae > Coproplasma. Next base: position 20,886 of record CALVPX010000003.1, read on the forward strand.
CGTAGATGGAGCAGGTAACGGCGCCCCTTGAGCAGCTCATGCGCACATATACGGGGGTCTGCCGCGTATTTGTGAACTTCAAATCGAAGTAGGTGCCGCTGACCATGGCGTCGCGCGAGGGGGCGACGTAGCTGACCTTTAAGGAGTGGGGGTGATACTCCGTAATGTCCATGCCCGAGAGCAGGGCGGCGTTGTAAATTGTGGTCGAAACCTGACACACTCCCCCGCCCACGCCCTCGACAAACTGCCCGCCAGAGATTATTTTTGCGGGCAGAAAGCCGTTTGCCGCCGTGCGCGGGCCGACGGTGGAATTGAACGAAAACGTGCACCCCGCGCCGAGAACGAGGCCGTTAATCTTTGAGCAGGCGAGGGCTATGTTCGACGAGCGAGTTGCATTGGAGCTGTCGAAATAGGTGGTGAAGGAATACAGCAGGGACGTTTCACGTTTTACGACGTCCATCGACTTTTTGCGCGCCCTGACCTGCGTGCGCAGCGTCACCCCGTCAAAGCCGCCGTTGAGCGACGAATTTATGTCGCCGAGCAGAGCCGAAGGGTCGGCGGTTACGCCGTCCCTTCCCTCGACATAGGTGAAGGGCGCGCCCGTTTTGTTGAAGATGGCATAGGGCTCCACGGGCTCGCAGCTGACGGCGGCGCATATGCCGCGCGCTATGCGCTCCGCCCCGTTGAGGTAGACCGAGGTCTGCGAAAAGTACTGCCCATTCCTCTTGATCGAGCCGACAAGCTCGGGCAAATCGTCGCAAAAATTGAACTCGGGATAGGTGTAGCTATATGTGCATTGCCCCGCATATATTACGAGTTTATTGCCCTTTAAGCGCGCAATTTTTTGTTCGCGCACGCAGGCGACCGCCTGCGTGCGCGACATGCCGCTGACATTCACCCCGTCGACAAAAGTGCCGCGCGGCAGACCCCACATCCATGCCCCGAAAATTAAAAAGGCACCCACGGCGAGCGCGAGTACCGCAAGTGCTTTGTATGCTTTTTTCAAAATTTTTTCAGCGCGTTCAACAGTGCCCCGTCGGGATAAAATTCGGGCGTGCCGACCGAGCGCGACCCCGTTGTAAAATGCGTATCCGACCCGCCCGTTATCAGCAGGTCAAACCTGTGCGCCATCTCCTTGTAGTAAGCCGTCTCTACTTCAGTATGCCCCGAATACACCGCCTCTATGCCGCTTAAACCGAGCGCTTTGAGGCGGGCAATTAATCCTTCTTTTGCCTGTTTTTCCATGGCTATCCTCCCCGGGTGCGCCACCGACGATATGCCGCCGCACTCGGCTATTACCTCTACGGCCTGTTCGGGCGAAAGCCTGCCTATGCGCGAGTGGGCGCACTTGCCGTCGGCAATGTAGGACAGGTAAAAATTACCTGCGCTGGACGCATAGCCAAGCTTTGCCGCCGCACGGCAGATGAACATGGAGTGCACGGGCGTGCCCTCCACCGTGCGCTCGGCGAGCACCGCCTCCATGGGCACGGTCATGCCCCGCTCCTTGAGTTTTTTCAAAGTGTCCTCGCAGCGGGCGAAGGAGCCCTCCACCGCCTCCCTGTAATATTTTTTGAAGGCGGGACAATTTTTATCTAGCCCGTAGCCCAAAATGTGCACCTTTACGTCGCCGTAGGCGGAGATCTCTATGCCGTCGACGGCGCGTATGCCCGCCTCCTGCGCGAGCGATTTGACTTCGTCCGAGGCACCCATGGTGTCATGGTCGGTGACGCAGATAAGGCCAAGCCCTGCGCGCTTTGCCGCGGCGATCACGTCGGCGGGAGACTGCGTTCCGTCCGAATAATATGTGTGTATGTGCATATCTGCACGAATCATCTCTTTATTGCACCTCCTTCTATCCTGATCCTCTTTGCGTCCCTGCCTGCGAGCACGCGCTCGGCATGCGTGCAGGTGAGAATGGTCTGCAGCCCCTCGGTGCGGGCGACAAGTTTTTTGCGGCGGGCTAGGTCGAGCTCGGACAGCACGTCGTCGAGAATGAGCACGGGATATTCGCCGCTGACAGACTTGAAAATTTCCACCTCCGCAAGCTTTATGGCGAGCGCCGCCGTGCGCGTCTGCCCCTGCGAGGCGTAAGTTTTGGCGTCCTCGCCGTCTACCTTTATGTCTATGTCGTCGCGGTGAGGGCCCGAGGCGGTGAAGCCCAAGCGGATATCGCGGTCGTAGTTGTTCTTAAGTTCGTCGTACAGCCGCTCCTTGAGTTCGCCCTCCTCCCCCTTGTACTTCTTTTCGGGGGAAATTTCCAACCTCTCCTTTCCGTCGGTCAGAAAGGAGTGGGCCTCTGCTGCAAGGGGAGCGAGCTGCGCGATGTAGTCCGCCCTGCGCTTGGCCACCGTGGCGGCGTAGGTGCACAGCTGTTCATCCCAAACGGGCAGGGTGTCGAATACCATCTCCAAATCCTTATTCTTCAACAGGTTGTTGCGCTGTTCCAAGATGCGGTTGTACCGCGCAAGCGCCGTGTAGTACGGGCGGGACAGCTGCGAGAGGGAGATGTTCAAAAACCTGCGACGCTCGTCCGGGCCGTCCTGAATGAGGCGCAGCTCCTGCGGGGAGAAGAACACGGCGTACAAGTTGCCCAACAGGTCGGCATTGCGGGTGATTTTGTTGCCGTTTACCTTTATTTCGCGCCCGTTTTCGCGTATGGCGGCGCTCAGGGAAATTTCGCCGTAGCGGCCGAGGCACTCCGCAGAGATGCAGGCCTCGCCCGCGCCGTACTTAATGAGCTGCCTGTCGCGGCGGGCGCGGGGGGAAGTGCCCGTGCACAGATAAAAGACGGCCTCCGCACAGTTGGTCTTGCCCTGAGCGTTGCGGCCGGTGAGCACGTTGAGCCCCTGACAGAAATCAAACTGTTCTTCGGCGTAGTTTCTGAAATTTTTTAACAACAAATTTTTTATGCGCATTTTTTGTGCCAAAATACTGTACTTTGAAAGCAAATTGTACTATAATGTTAGAAAATTACTCTACTATTTTAGCACAAATCAATCAAAAACACAAAGGGAATTGACGACAATTATGGCTGACAGCACGAACTTTGATTTTATTTACAACCCTATAAAGGAAAAGATGCGGGAGACGGTGAGTCATATATCCTACATCACCTATATAGAAAAGCTCAAGCCCGTCGACGTGGACGGGCGCTTTATCGTGCTGCAGACGCCCAACGAAAATTTTGCGCAGTACATCACGGGCACCCTTGCCGACAAGATGCGCGAGGCAATAATAAAGGCCGACGTGGGCGTTTCAGACTTCCGGCTCGTGGTTGAGGGCAGCAACGAGTACGCCTATAACCCGCCCGCGGCCGAGGACAACTACACTCCCCCCTCCAACCTCGACAAGAAGTACACCTTCGATTCGTTCGTCGTGGGGAAGAACAACGAATTTGTCTACGCCGCGGCGCTCAACGTTGCCGAGGACCCCGCCGGCACCTACAACCCGCTGTTCATATACGGCGGAACGGGCTTGGGCAAGACCCACCTCATGCAGGCGATAGCCAACAAGGTTTTGGCCGAAAAGCCCAACCTAAAGGTAATTTACGTCACCTGCGAGCAGTTTGTAAACGAAATTATCGACACGATGTTCACAAGCCGCGGACCCGACGCCCGCGACAGGGGCAACAAGCTGAGGCAGCACTACCGCTCTGCCGACGTGCTGATAATTGACGACATTCAGTTCATAGCCAACAAAAAGGCCGTACAGGAGGAGTTCTTCCACACCTTCAACGAGCTTGTCTCCAAGGGCAAGCAGATTGTCATCTCCTCCGATCAGCCCCCCAAGGAGCTGACCGCCCTTGAAGAACGCTTAAGGACGCGCTTTTCGGGCGGACTCGTGTTCGACATTCTGCCCCCCAACTTTGAGACCAAGATTGCCATTTTAAAGCGCAAGGCCTTTGAAAAGAAGTGCATTGTGCCCGACGAAGTGCTGACCTTCCTTGCGCAGGATTCGGGCGACGACGTGAGGACGCTCGAGGGCAGGCTTACAAAGGTAATTTTTGCAAGCAAGCTGCACGAAGTGCCCATAACCGTCACTCTTGCGGCGAGCGCATTGAACGAGGCCGTCTCAGAGGACGGCAAGGAGGAGATTACGCCCGACTCTATAATCAACGCGGTGTGCTCCTACTACAACGTTACAAAGGGCGACCTTGTGGGCAAGTGCAAGAAAAAGGAGCTTGTTCAGCCGAGGCAGATATGCTGCTATTTGATGTGCGAGCTGTTGTCCCTCCCCCTTATGTCGATAGGCAAGGCGCTTGGCAACCGCAACCACACCACCATACTCTATTCGCGCAACAAGGTCGAGGAGATGTGTCAGGTAAACGACCGCATAGCCAAGGACATAGACGACATTAAAAATATTGTACTCAAAAAATAATTGCCTCTTTATAGTGCTCAAAAAATAATTGCCCGAATTGGGGCAATTATTTTTTGAAGTGAAATACGCGGCTGCGCTTTCTCGGCGGCAGTAAGGAAAGCAGCCGCCTCGGTCACCGCATCGGGCGTCCTGTTGCCCTCGCTCACCTCGCAAGGCAAAACAGCACACTGTGCTGTTTTGAGAATACCTTGCTCGCCGTGTATGAAATAGCGCTATGCACTGTGAAATGCGCCAACAGCCCGATAACTCATTACGACTATACAAATGGCGCGTGAAATGCAAGCAAGCTTGCGTTGTGGCAGACGATTATTATTTATAAATTTATCCCACAACGTGCAACGCAGTTGCACATTTCACAAACGCGCAGCGTTTATTTCACGCACAAATTGCATTTCACGCAAGCCGCCACGGCTTGCATTTCACCCATAAGGAATATCATGACCACATTCACCGAAGGAAATTTTGATATTGTTGTAGTCGGTGCCGGGCATGCGGGCTGCGAGGCGGCGCTTGCATGTGCGCGCACGGGACTTAAGACGGCGATGCTGACTTTAAATTTGGACAGCATTGCCTTTATGGCGTGCAATCCCTCGATAGGGGGCACGGCCAAGGGACAGATTGTGCGCGAGATAGACGCCCTCGGCGGCGAGATGGGCATAAACGCCGACGAGACCGCCCTGCAGTTCAAGATGCTCAACGTGGGCAAGGGCGCGGCCGTGCAGAGCCTGCGCTGTCAGAGCGACAAGAACGCCTACCACCGCCGCATGAAGTACGTTTTGGAGCACACTCAAAATTTGCGCATCGTGCAGGGCGAGGCCGCCCGCATTTTGGAGAAGGACGGCAGGGCCTGCGGCGTGGAGACGACCTACGGCGGCATCTTTGAGTGCCGCGCCGTAATACTAGCCACGGGCGTTTACCTCAATGCGCAGACCATTACGGGCGAGGTGGTGAAGGACAGCGGCCCCAACGGCTTCGCCCCCGCCACCGCGCTCACCAAAAACCTCATAGAATTGGGCTTCAATGTGCGCAGGTTCAAGACGGGCACGCCCGCGCGCATAGACTTCCGCACGATTGACACAGCCAAGTGCGCCGTTCAGGAGGGCGACACAACCGTGTACCCCTTCTCCTTCATGCACGACAGGGTGCCCGCCGAACAGACCGACTGCTACCTTACCTACACCAACAGGACGACCCACGATATAATACTAAGTAACCTCGACCGCTCCCCCCTTTACAACGGCACGATAGACGGCACGGGGCCGAGGTACTGCCCCTCGATTGAGACCAAGGTGGTGCGCTTTGCCGACAAGGAGAGGCATCAGATATTCATCGAGCCCGAGGGCGCCGACACATTAGAGGCGTACATTCAGGGCATGTCCTCCTCCCTCCCCCACGACGTTCAGAGGGACATGTACCGTTCGGTTGCAGGCCTTGAGCACTGCGACATCATGCGCTACGCCTATGCCATAGAGTACGACTGCATAGACACGCTTGATATATACCCCACCCTTGAGTTCAAAAAGGTTGAGGGCATTTACACGGCGGGGCAGATAAACGGCACCTCCGGCTACGAGGAGGCGGCGGCGCAGGGACTTATGGCGGGGATAAACGCCTCATTAAAGCTGCGCGGCAAGCCGCCCCTCATTTTAGGGCGGGACGAGGCGTATATAGGCGTGCTTATAGACGACCTTGTGACCAAGGGCACGGAGGAGCCCTACCGCATGATGACAAGCCGCGCCGAGCACAGAATTGAACTGCGGCAGGACAACGCCGACTTCCGCCTGACGGACAAGGGCTACGCGTGCGGCCTCGTCACCGAGGAGAGATATGCACGCTATCTTGAGCGCAAGAAGAACTATCAAAGGGCGCTTAAAGAGCTTGAAGAGCGCCTGCCGGAAGGCGTTGCCGACGGCATACTTCTGTCACACAACCTGCCCGAGGGCGGCAGACCCCTCTCCCCCGCAGAGCTCATAAAGCGCGGCGTTTGCTTGGACGACATATGCACCGCCTGCGGCGCATTGAGTTGGGCGGACAGGTCGGTTAAGGAGAGCGCCGAGATTGAAATTAAGTACGAAGGGTACTTAAAGAAGGGGCGCGAACAGATTGCAAAGGCCAAAAAGCTTGAGGACAGGCTGCTGCCCGACGACATAGACTACTCCAAAATTGAAGGGCTGCGCCTTGAGGCGAGGGAAAAGCTCAACAAAGTGCGCCCCCGCTCGCTCGGTCAGGCGGGCAGAATTTCGGGCGTCAACCCTGCGGACATTTCGGTTTTAATGATTTACCTTGCGATAAACCACTGATGCCGCCAACAGCCTTGTAATTTCGACCCTATACCCCGTTGTCATTTCGACCAAAGCGCAATTATTGCGCGAAGCGGAGAAATCTCGGAGCTACCATTGTCGCGCTGATCGCGCAGATTTTTCGACTGTCTCGTGTGGCGTAAGGACAACGCCACGCTCGGTCACCGTTCGCACGTTGTTAGGTGCTCACTCATTTCGCAAGGCAAAACAGCACACTGTGCTGTTTTGAGAACACCTTGCTCAACGCTCGAAATGACAATGGTAGCGACGGACAACGGGGATATTATATTTTGCCACACTATAGGCTCCTTTGTGTAAAGGGAGCTGTCGACCATAGGGAGACTGAGGGATTGTCTATTGCAATTGCAAAACAATCCCCCCTTAATCCCCCCTTTACACAAGGGGGGCACTGTATTAACTTGCGCCTGCGGCGCATTACTTTTACCGCTACTCGCACCATGGGTGCAAACTTCACAAAAGCCGCACCTTGCATGGCTTTTATTTCACAACGCGCCGCTTTTCAAGCGGCGCGCTACTTCACACGCGGGCGTTGCACGCGTACTTCAAGAGATGTATGGGCTTTCCCCTTTTATTCCCCCTTTTGCGACAAATTAAGTAATGTTTCTGCCGTATGCTTGCCCTATAATGTGGGCATGCGAGTGAGAATAAAGGCAAAAAATATACTTGTGTACGCCATATATGCGGTGGGCGTGATATGTATAAATTACTCCGCGGGCGGCGCGCCCCTTTCGTTGGGGCTGTGCTTTGCCATGCTCGCATGCGGGGCCAACCTGTTTGCCACGCCGATAATTTATGTACTCGCATACATACCCTCATTAAATTGGATAACCATGCTCATCGCGCTGTTCGAGGGGGCCTTTGTGTGCGCCATAACGGCCATATACCGCCGCGCGCACAGGCGGATAAAGTATGAATACATAGCCTTTGTGGCGGTGGCGTTGGCGCCGTTCATAGCCTTTTCGCCGTGGAACGGGCTTGACAGCCTGTATTTTACCGACAACGAATACGCCATAAGGGCGGTGGCGGCAGCGGCAGCGATGGTATTTTCGCTGTTCTGCCTCAAAGGAGTTTATGCCCTGTTCTTCCGCCTGTGCCGCTGCAAACTGCGCAGCGAGGAGATCGTCTGCCTCGCCCTCATGTTCACCGTGGCGGGCATAGGGCTCTACAATCTGTGCGGACTTGTCGCCTGCCTGTGCCTCGGTGCGGGACTGATAGTCTTTTGCGCGAGGATGTACCGCGACCCCGCTGTGCTCGCCGTGGCCTGCGTGGCGGGACTGCCCCTCGCCTGCACCACCTTTTCAGGCGAATACATAGCGGCGTTTACCGTGCTTGCCGCCGTCTGCCTGCTGTTTACGGGCGCCGGCAGGGCGGCGCCGAGTGCCGCCGCCATTGCCTGCGGGGCGCTGTACCTGTACTTTAAGGGGGCGTTTACTTCGGGCGTCGGCAACGCAGTGCTGTACGCCATACTGCTGTTTATGTGCTGCGCATTGCCCGCCCTGCCGCCCGACGACGCCTTGGAGGAGCTTTTGAGCAAGCTGCGCGTGAAAAAAGTAATACCCGAAATTATTGAGGACAGACTGCGCAGCCACACGAGCGAAAAGCTCTTTGCCACAAGTCAGGTTTTCCGCGAAATTGAGAGCGCCTTCAACAGTATTGACGAGACTCCGGGCGACGAGGCGATGAAAAAACGCGTGCTCGGCGAAATCAAGATGAGGCTGTGCGCGCAGTGCGAGCGCGCAAATATATGCGAACTTTCGGACGTGTACGACGGTTTTGCCCGCCTGCTGCACAGCGGGTGCATAAAGGGCAGGGTCAACCTTGTCGACCTGCCCGCCGAGGTCACCGCAAACTGCGTGCACCCGAGCGAGGTCATGAACGAGATGAACAACGCGCTTGCGCAGCTCAAGCGCCTCTCCGCCGAGGCCGAAAACGCACAGAGCGGCAGACGGCTGCTCGCCAATCAGGCGAAGGGCATCTGCGAGGTGCTAAAGAGCGCCGCCGTGGACATTGCCCGCGGCGGTATAAGGTATGAAGAGCGCGAAAAGCGGGTAGAAGATACGCTTGCAGGGGCGGGAATATACTGCACCGAAGTTAAAATTTCGGGCGAGGACGGGGGAGAAATTTACCTGACGGTGGCGGGCAAGGTAAAGGCCGCCGCCCTAAAAAACGGACTCAAGGAGGCCCTTGGAAGACAGTACGCCCTGAAGGACAAAATTGCATACGACGAGGACAGAACGTGCTACATATTCGTGCGCCCGCCCGACTACGACGCGGCGTTCGGTGTGGCCTTTGCCGTAAAGGACGGCGAAAGGGCTTCGGGCGACACGCACTCGGTTATAAAGATAAACGAGCACCGCTTTCTGATGGCGCTGTGCGACGGTATGGGCAGCGGCGAGGAGGCCAAAAAGGTTTCGACAACGACCATTTCGCTGATAGAGGCCTTTTACAGGGCGGAGATGCCCTCCTCGACGATTTTAGAGACGATAAACAAGCTCATGTCATTCAACCGCGACGAGAGCTTTACCTGCATAGACATTGCCGCCATAGATTTGAACACATTGAAGGCGGGGTTCATAAAGATAGGTTCGCCCGCAAGCCTGATAATTAAAAAGGACGGCATAAAGGTGTTCGAGAGCACCTCGCTGCCGCTTGGCATACTCGAGAGCATACACCCCACGGTGTGCGAGGAACAGCTTGAGGGGGACGACATAGTGGTGTTTATGAGCGACGGAATAACCTCGTCCTTTCCCTCGGCGACCGATTTATATGCCTTTATTGAAAAATTAAAGCCGCTCAACCCGCAAAACCTCGCCGACGAAATTTTAGCGAGCGCAAAAAAAGCCGCCCGCGGCAGAGCCGTGGACGACATGACTGTTTTATGTGTAAGAATATTTGCTCACGCAAATTAGGCTTGCGCACCCACCCCTTTGTCCATCGCTGCCATTGTCATTTCGAGCTTGCCGAGAAATCTGCGCAATAAGCGCGACAATGGCAGCTCCGAGATTTCTCCACTTCGGTCGAAATGACAAAGGGGAAATAATTCCCGAGGCTTCGGGGAGCCGAAGGCGCATTATCTTGCTATTTCCGTTTAATGAGCATAAAAATTGCGGCGAGGGCGGCGAGAGCCGCGACCACCACGATGGCGATTGCACCGCCGCGGGTGGAAACCACAAAGGCGGAGCTTGTTCCGTCGCCCCCCAAGGCGAGCATGAGCCCGCCGAACACGCCGAGGACTGCGGCGAGAATAAACAACAGCACCGCAGGCAGGGTGCGGTTTTCAACCAAGCGGCGCCTGCGGGCGGGAACGTATTCGCCGAACAGTTCGTCCATGGATATGCCGTAGTAAGCGCATATTTCGGCGCCCTTTGAAACGTCTATCTTTACCTTGTCGTTCTCCCAATTGGAGATAGTTTGGCGGGTGACTTTAAGCTCTTCGGCAAGCTGCTCCTGCGAGAGGCCCTTGCCCTCGCGCAGGGCAATCAATTTTTGTCCTACAGTTTTATTTTGCATGACTTTATTATACCACAATGCCGCACCCTGTCAACCCCTGCGGCGAAAAATTGCGCACATGAGCGGCACTATGCCGCCCCAAAGGAGTGCGGCAAAAGTGTACGGCACCAACAGTATGAGCGCCGCATAGGGCGGAAAGCTTGTTGTGGGCAGGGGCTGTGCGGACTGCTCTATGGCCATGCCGATGAACACAACCGCCGTGTGAACAATGCCCGCAACGGCTATGCAGGCGAGGACAATAATGTAGATTATTTTAAGTTTTTTGGGCATGAATGCCCTTTTTTGCTCTTTCATAACTTACCCTCCTGAGCACAATATAACATGTGCAGGGCGAAAAAGCAATAAAACATATTTTGCAATTGCGCAAACATGTTTTACATAAATAAATGCACGGGCGCGGCGGGCTGAAAGCCCGCCGCGCCCGTGCATTTATTTTACCTTTGTGCGCGCTTGATTGCGTTTTTGAAGTTTGCCATGACGTTGCGGTTCGGCAGCGAAGTTAAGCGGAACTTCCAATTGCCGCTTGCCACCGAGGGGGTGTTCATGCGCGACCAATTGTCGAGGCAGAGGATATCCTGTACGGGAATGACGGCTATTGCCGAGCGCGCGTTGAGCGCACACAGCACGAGCCCCTTTACGGCGTCCGCCCTGTCGACTATAGGGGTATATGCGCCCTCGTACTTTAAAGCTGCACGCAGCTGCTTTTTGAGCGAGAGGAACTGTTCGTCCGTCTGCTTCAAAAGGTAGCCCAAAGCCGTGTCGTTGTCGTGCGTACCCGTGTACACTACCGAATGTTCGTCTATATTTTGGGGGAGATAGGCGTTTGTCTCCTCGCCGTCGAAGGCGAACATCATGACCTTCATGGAGGGGAAACCGCACTCTTCGCGCAGTTTTACCACGCCGTCGTCTATAATGCCCAAATCTTCGGCGATAATACTTAAGTTTCCTAGGCGCCTTTGCGCCTCCTCAAAGATCTGCACGCCCGGTCCCTGCAGCCACTCGCCCGTCATGGCGTTTTCAGCGTCGGCGGGAATGGAATAATACCTGTCGAGGCCGCGGAAGTGGTCTATGCGCACAATGTCGTACATGCGCTTTGCGTGGGCAATGCGCCCTATCCACCAATCGTAGCCGGCCGCCTTGACCGCAGCCCAATTGTAGAGGGGATTGCCCCAAAGCTGACCCTGCTTTGAAAAATAGTCGGGCGGAACGCCTGCAACCTCGGTGGGGTTCAAGTCCTCGTCGAGTTTGAAAAGTTCGGGGTGCGCCCACACGTCTGCCGAGTCGTAGGCGACGTACAGGGGAATGTCGCCGATTATCTTTATGCCCTTGGAGTTGGCGTACTTTTTGAGCGCCGCCCACTGATTGTTGAATTCGTACTGTAAAAACAGCCAAAAGCAGTATTCCTCGCGGTAGACCGAATTTCTGAATTCGTACATGGCGAGGTGCTCCTTATACTTATATGCCTCGGGGAAGGTATTGAACACGCCGCCGTAGCGCGACTTGAGCGACATAAACAACGCATAGTCCTCCGCCTCGCCGCTCTCGATAAAGGCGACGAAGGAGGGATTTTTTATGTTGAAACGGGCATATGCGCGGCGCAACAGCTTGTAGCGGCTTTGATAGAGGTCGCCGTAGTCGACGTCGTTCTTTAAAGGACGCTCCGCACTCTTGAGCTCGTCGGCATCCAAAAGTCCCTGCCTGCGCAGGGCTTCGAGGTCGATGAAATAGGGATTGCCCGAAGTGCAGGAGACCGACTGATAGGGCGAGTCGCCGTAGCCCGTCTGCTGAAGGGGCAGAATCTGCCAATATTTTACCCCGTACTTGGAGAGCATATCGACAAATTCATACGCCTTTTTTCCGAGCGAGCCTATTCCGTATTTGTTGGGGAGCGAAGAGATGTGACAGAGCACACCCGCCCCGCGGGAGGGAAGATATTTTTGCATAAGAAAGCCCTTTTATGAGTGAAATGCAACTTGAAAGTTGCATGAAATGCGCATTGATATGCGCGTGAAATGAATACCTGAAGGTATTCGTGAAATGCACGGCAATGCCGTGCGTTGCGGCATTGAATTTCTGCGCCTTTGGCGCATAACTTGATACCTTAACGCATACGTAGTATGCATTTCACGCCGCCTTATTATAGAGCCGATTGAAATGACATGTTATGCGGCATTTCACGGCGTAGCCATTTCACGCGCGCAATGCGCGCATTTAACTTACTTTTTTAAAAGTCCCTTAATTCTTTCCACGGCCTCTTTGGTGACTTCCTCGCTGCCGAAGGCGGTGAGGCGGAAGAAGCCCTCGCCGTTGGCGCCGAAGCCCGCACCGGGCGTGCCGACGACCTGAATATTTTCGAGCAGATAGTCGAAGAACTGCCAACTGTCCATGCCGTTCGGGCACTTTAGCCAAATATAGGGCGAGTTTTTGCCGCCCGTGTACCATATGCCGAGTTCGTCCATGCAGTCGGCGATTATCTTGGCGTTACGCTGATAGTATGCGATATTCTGCTTGATCTGCTGCTGTCCTTCGGGGGTGAACACAGCGGCAGCGCCGCGCTGAACAATGTAGGGCACGCCGTTGAACTTGGTGGTCTGACGCCTCAGCCACATTTTGTTGGCGGACATGCCGTCGCGTTCAAGGGCAAAGGGCACCACGGTGTAGCCGCAGCGCGTACCCGTGAAGCCCGCCGTCTTGGAGAAGGAGCAGAACTCTATTGCGCACGTCTTGGCGCCCTTCACCTGAAAGATTGAGCGGGCGAGATCATCCTCGGTTATGAAGCACTCATAGGCCGCGTCGTAGAGGATTACGGCGTTCTTTGCGTTGGCGTAGTCCACCCACTCCTTGAGCTGTGCCTTTGTGTATGCCGCGCCCGTGGGATTGTTGGGCGAGCAGAGATAGATTATGTCGGCGTCGACAGAGTAGTCGGGCATGGGCAGAAAGCCGTTCTGCGCCGTGGCGTTCATGTAGATGACCTTGCGGCCCGCCATGGTGTTGGTGTCGACATATACGGGATATACGGGGTCGGGGACGAGCACGACGTTGTCCTGCGCGAAGATATCAAGAATGTTGCCGAGGTCGGACTTGGCGCCGTCGGAGATGAAAATTTCGTCGGCTTCAAGCTGCACCCCGTTGGAGAAATAGTAGCCCTGAATGGACTGCTTTAAGAAGTCGTAGCCCTGCTCGGGGCCGTAGCCGCGGAATGTCTCCTTTTTCGACATGTCGTCGACGCCCTTATGGAGCGCGTCGATGACCGCGGGCGCGAGGGGCAAAGTTACGTCGCCTATGCCGAGGCGGAGAATGCTTTTATCGGGATTGGCCGCCGAATATGCGGCGACCTTTTTGGCTATTGTGGAAAAGAGATAGCTCTGCGCTATGTCGTTGAAATGTGCGTTGAAATGCATATGTGTGACCTTGAATTTACTTTTTTTGGGAATATTTTACGGCGTACTTTATGAACTCCCTGAACACGGGGTGGGCGTGCTGAGGGCGGGACTTGAATTCGGGGTGGAACTGCACGCCGAGGTAGAAGTCGTTTGCAGGCACTTCCACGGCCTCTACGAGCATTCCGTCGGGCGAAGTTCCCGCAATGACCATGCCTGCGTCCTCTATCTGCTGTCTGAACTCGTTATTGAATTCATATCTGTGGCGGTGGCGCTCAGAGATGTTGTCCGTCTTGTACGCCTCCTTCATCTTGGGGCCGATAACTTTGCAGGGATATGCGCCGAGGCGCATGGTTCCGCCCATCTTGACGCCGTGCTGATCGGGCATGAGGTCGATGACGGCGTGCTTGCTTTCGGGGTCGAATTCGGAGGAATTTGCGTCCTTATAGCCAAGAACGTTGCGGGCGTATTCAATGACGGCCGTCTGCATGCCGAGGCATATGCCGAGGTAGGGAACGTTGTGTTCGCGGGCGTACTGCGCGCAGAGCACCTTGCCCTCAATGCCGCGGTTGCCGAAGCCGCCGGGCACAAGAATGCCGTCGGCGTCCTTTAAAATCTGCGCCACGTTTTCGGGAGTTATGGACTCGGTGTCCACCCAATCTATGTCGACCTTGGCGCCGTTTTCGTACCCCGCATGGGCGAGGGCTTCGGCGACGGAGAGATATGCGTCGTGCAGCTGAACATACTTGCCGCACAGGGCAATTTTTACCGTCTTGTCGCGGGCGGCTATGCGCTCGAGCATGCTCTTCCACTCGGTGAGGTCTATTTCGCGGGGATCGAGGTTGAGTATCTTGCAGACGATGGACGAGAAGTTGCTCGCCTCGAGCATTATGGGGCACTGATAGAGGACGGGAAGGGTCATATTCTCTATGCAACATTCGGGTTCGACGTTGCAGAACATGGCGATTTTATCCTTTACGTCCTTGGGCATGTGCGCGTCTACGCGGGCGATTATGATGTCGGGATTTATGCCCATGCCCTGAAGCTCCTTTACGGAGTGCTGTGTGGGCTTGGATTTGAACTCCTCCGAGCCCGATATGTAGGGCACGAGGGAGACGTGGATGAAGCAGCAGTTTTCCCTGCCCACTTCGCGGGCGACCTGACGGATGGCCTCGATGAAGGGCTGACTTTCGATGTCGCCTATGGTGCCGCCGATTTCGGTTATTACCACGTCGGCAGAGGTCGTGCTCGCCACAGTATATATAAATGATTTAATTTCGTTGGTTATGTGCGGAATGACCTGAACGGTCTGCCCCAAGTACTCGCCGTTGCGCTCCTTGTTGAGGACGTTCCAATACACCTTACCCGTGGTAAGGTTGGAGTACTTGTTTAAATTTTCGTCGATAAAGCGCTCGTAATGGCCTAAATCGAGGTCGGTTTCGGCGCCGTCGTCGGTGACAAACACCTCGCCATGCTGATAGGGGCTCATTGTGCCGGGGTCGATATTGATGTAGGGATCGAGCTTCTGCGAAGCCACCTTATACCCCCTGCACTTCAAAAGCCTGCCGAGTGAGGCCGCCGTGATTCCTTTGCCGAGCCCCGATACTACGCCGCCCGTAACGAAAATGTACTTTGTCATTATATATTCTCCTGAGTAATTGCGCGTAAATGCGCGTTTTGCGGCATCGCCGCGTTCATATGTCGACCGTACAATCCGCACGGTAAAGTTCTTTAGTGATTGCGTTTACCTTCGAGCGTTTGCAAGATGCCGCATCTTTTAGTTATCTTGAGCAAAGGCAGTACTATCTGCTCTGTCATCTTGAGCGGAGCCGTAGGCGGAGTCGAAAGATCTTATTCGGTTTTATATCGAACAAGATACATTCGACTACGTTCGTCGCTTCGCTCCTCACTTCGCTCAGTATGACAATGAGGTATATTATTTTAAAGCCAAACCCTTCCGACGTGCTAAAGCACGCCACCTCCCCTTAACTAAGTGGAGGCTACAATGCGGTTTTGCGCCGCAGGCGCATAGCTACTCACCACAACGCAACCTGAAAGGTTGCAATTCACGCGCCCGAGAAATTTGGTGAGTACAATGTGAAGAGTGCGGGGCGCAATTCACAAACGCGCAGCGTTTAATTCACGCACACGCAGTGTGCATTTCACTGTTAACGGCGAGTTGGTGCATGTCCTCTAATGCACAACTCGCGTTAACCTATGTCTATCTCCCCCGTAAATACCAACGTTGCGCCGCCCTCCATATATACCGTATCCTTGGTGTATGTTATGGTGAGGTCGCCGCCGCGGAGATGCACTATTACGGGCGTATCCATGTCGGCGTATCCGTTGAGAACGGCCGCCACAGCCACGGCGCAGGCGCCCGTGCCGCACGCCCATGTTTCGCCGCTGCCGCGCTCCCATACGCGCATTTTAAGTTCGTTTTTGCGCATGACGCGCACAAATTCGGTATTTATTCTCTCGGGAAAGAGCGGACAGTTTTCAAACTGCGGGCCTATTTTTTCAAGATCGAGCCGCTCGGGTTCGGCAAACACAACGCAGTGGGGATTGCCCATGGAGACGAGGGTTATGCCCCACTCCCTGCCCGCAATATTTACGGGATAGTTAACTATCTTTTGCCCCTTTAAGGTTGAAGGGATGTCCTCGCCGTTTAAAATGGCGGCACCCATATCCACCTTTGCGGAGGAGACTTTGCCATCCGCGCCCAAAATGAAATCGAGCGTCTTTATGCCGGAGAGAGTCTCTATTGTGCAGTGTTCGCCCTTTACATAGCCCAAATCGTGCGCAAGCTTGCCTACGCACCTTATGCCGTTGCCGCACATTTTGCCTTCGGAGCCGTCGGCATTGAACATGGACATTTTGCAGTCCGCCACGGCCGAGGGACGGAGCAGAATTACGCCGTCGCCGCCGATGGAAAAGTGCCTGTCCGACAGGCGGACGGACAACTCGCCGGGGTTGGAGATGTCCTCCTCCATGCAATCGAAGTATATATAGTCGTTGCCGATGCCGTGCATCTTGTAAAATTTTCTGAGCATTTTGATATCCGGTGCAAATTATTTTAAAAATGCGGCGGAGCGCCGTACCTGTTCTATAATACTATATCACACTGCAAGCTTTTTGGCAAGTGATTGCCGCATTGTCACTACAATAAAAAAAGCACGGCATTATGCCGTGCCTTAGATTGATGATTTTTTTGGGGATTCAAGGGGGGATATATATTTTTTATATCCTTATTGAAAGCGGTAAGGTGTAATTTGTATATCCCTCCGTCTTGCTCCGCAAGCCACCTCCCTTTTGCAAGGTAGGCCACAATAATGTTTTGCGCCAAAGGCGCATAATTACGTTTTGCCCCAAAACCACGCTTTTGGGGCAAAGGCCCCAATTTGCTGCGGTCAGCAGCCTCAGCACAGTGAATTGCCGCGACTTTTTTATATGTGGGCTATCTTATGGTCGCGGCAAGAGCGCGTGGCGCTAAAATCACGGAAAGTTGGTGCGCGTCGCCAGCGCACAACTTTCGTGAACTAGTTATCTGTATACATCTGCTTATACGGGTTCTTTGTGTCGGGGCGAAGGACGGTGTAGTTGGCCTTTAAGAGCATCTCTGAATCGTATTCGGGGAAGTAAGTGCAGTAATCGCGCACGATTTCGACGAGTTCGGGGATGTCCTCGCCGAAGACGACTTCGGCAGAGATTTGCGAAGGTATTCTGTGGGGCAGTTTTTCGCAGCGCAGGTACATTACCCCGCCGTGCATGCCCGTGCCGCAGAAGTTGTTCATTATGGGCAGCCCGTCGTCGTTCTGACCGAGGACGACTATTATGCCGCCCGCCTGATATTCGCCGAGGAAGGAACCTGCCCTGCCGCCGACGACTATTATGGGCTTTAAATCCCTGTAGGCCTTCATGTGTATGCCGGCGCGGTAGCCCGTGTTGCCCTTGATATATATCTTTCCGCCGCGCATGGCATAGCCCGTGGCGTCGCCCGCGTTGCCGTGGATGATTATGGCGCCGCCGTTCATGGTGTCGCCCGTGGCGTCCTGAGCGTTGCCGTTGACAACCACGTCGCAGCCGTTGAGGTACGCGCCGAGGGCGTTGCCGGGCGTGCCGTTGATTGTTATTTTTTTGCCGGACAGCCCCGTTGCTATGTAGCGCTGACCTATGCAGCCGTTGATTGTAACTTCGGCGTCGCGGCTTTCGCGCACTTTTTTATTGAGAATTGAGAAGTGGGTGTTCTCGTCTACGTTTATGACCATAATTATACCTTTTGTGCAAGTTTGGCCTTGCGCACCGCCTTGGAGTATGCGAGCAGTTGGGGGTGGTCCTTTAAAAGTTCGAAGTCGACGGTGCCGAGGTCGACCTTGTCGCGCACAAGTTGGGTATATATACCTGCGCGCAGGAAGTCGTTGATGAGGATGAAGCCGACGAGCTTATTGTCCTTTACGAACAGTTTTTTGTAGATATCCCCCGCAATATGGCTTAAACACTCGCCCTCGTACACGCCCGCGGTGAGTATGTGCGAGCCGAAGAAGCCGATGGCGTTCATGGGAATGGCGTTGGTCTGTTGAGCCTCTCCCCCCGCCATGTTTATGCCTGCGACCTTGCCCTGAAAATATGCGTTGGGCAACAGCGCGAGCACGCGGTTGGAGCCGATAGAACTGTCGTAACCCTCGGCGCAGTCGCCCGCGGAGTAGATATCGGGCAATGAAGTGCGCATGTGGGTGTCGACGACGATGCCGCGGTTGACGTTGCCGCCCGCATCCCTGACAAGTTCGGTATTGGCGCGCACGCCCACGGCGACGACGAGGATATCGAAGGCAATTTCCTGCCCGCTGTTCTTTAAGGTGACCTTTTTGCCCTCAAACTTTGCGGCGCAGTCGTTTAAGATAAACTTTACCCCCTTGCCCTCGAGCTGACGCTGTATTATCGCCGCGCCCTCGCTGTCGAGAATGGAGGGAAGAATTCTGTCGGCAAGGTCGACGACGGTTACGGAGCCCACCCTGTCTAAAATGCCCTCCACGCACTTGAGGCCGATGAGGCCTGCGCCGATGACGAGCACCCTCTTCTTGGGCGAGAGAACCTTCTCTAAGGCGTCCATGTCGTCCATGGTCATGAAGGAAAACCTGTCCCTGACCCCGTCAAGCCCGTCCATGGGCGGAACGAAGGGGCGGGAACCCGTGGCGACGAGCAATTTGTCGTATTCAACCTCCTGCCCGTCCGACAAAGTGACACCCTTAGCCTTGGCGTCGATTGAGACGACGCGCTCGCCCAAAAGCGTGGTTACGCCGTTCTTCTCGTAAAAATCGTCGGGGCGGTACTTCATGTTTTCGCGTGAAGTGGCGCCCATGAGGCAGTAGGATATGGTGGGTCTGCCGTAGCAGTGGTGTTTTTCGTCGGAGATGACGGTAATTTCGCCCGCCGTATCGATTGAGCGTATGCCCTCGATGCAGGCGACGGCGGCAGTTGAGTTGCCGATTATAACGTATTTCATATCATCCGCGCTCCTCGTAAACGATTGCGTTGTTGGGGCAGTGCTTTACGCAGTTGGGTTCGCCGGCGGTGTTGTCCGTGCACAGCATGCACTTCTGCGCCGTCTTGCCGTCGGGCGCGGGCATGATTGCGCCGAAGGGGCAGACGAGCACGCAGGTGAAACAGCCCACGCACTTGTCCCTGTCTATGCGCACCATGCCTTCGTCGTCCTTGGAAAGGGCGCCGGCTATGCAGCTTTGAACGCATATGGCGTTTGTGCAGTGGCGGCAGTTGACCGCAAAGTTTACGGGCGCTTTTTCGCCGCCTTCAACCTGTATACGGGGGATAAATTCGCCCGTTCTGCCCTTGAGCTTGAACATTTCGTCCAAACCGGAGTTGGCAAACATGCACTCGTACTCGCACATGTGGCAGCCGAGGCACCATTCTTCGTTTACATAAATTCTCTTCATTTAAGCTCCGCGCGCATTTTACGGGAAGCGCGTTATGTTTGATTTTTTTAGTCCATGACGATGCAGGCGTCGCGCTCTGCGCCGACGGACACATATTTTATCTTGCAGTTGCAAAGTTTTTCGATGAGGCGGATGTAGTCGAGAGCCTCCTTGGGGAGGTCCTCAGCCTTTCTGCACTTGGATATATCGCAGTTCCAACCCTTGACCTTTTCATAGACGGGCTTGCACAGGTCGAGCACGTCGGTGAAGGGGAATTCGTCGATGACCTTGCCGTTGAGCTCGTAGTGGGTGCAGATTTCGATCTCCTCGTAGCTGTCGAGCACATCGAGCTTGGTGAGGGCGATTTCGTCGGCGCCCTGACACCTTATGCCGTAACGGGAGGCGACCACGTCGAAGGGGCCCACTCTCCTCGGCCTGCCCGTGGCAGCGCCGTATTCGCCGCCAAGTTCGCGCAGTTTATCGGCCTTTTCGCCGAAGTATTCGCAGGTGAAGGGGCCTGCGCCGACGCAGCTTGAATAGGCCTTCATTATGCCGATGGATTTGTCGAGCTTGAGGTTGGGCACGCCCGCGCCGATGGGCGCATAGGCGGCTATAGTCGACGACGACGAGGTGTAGGGCACTATGCCGTAGTCGATATCCCTGAGGGCGCCGAGCTGAGCTTCGAACATTATCTTCTTGCCCTCGGCATGCGCCTTGTTGAGGTATATGCCCGTATCGATTATGTAGTCCTTGAGTATGGTGCCGTATTCCTCGAAGTAGGCCTTCATGTCGGCCACGCTGACGGGCGTGAAGCCGTAGGCCTTGATGGTCATGTTCTTCCACTCCACAATGTCGGGCAGACGCTTGTAGAGAAGGTCTAAATTTAAAAGTTCGCCCATGCGGAAGGCCTTTTTGAGGTATTTATCGGCATAGACGGGGGCGATGCCGCGGCGGGTGGAGCCGTAGGGCTTGCCCGTGGCCTTTGTAAGCCTGTCCTCCTCCATTATGTCCTGCAGAACGTTGTAGGGCATGGTGATTATGGCTTTATCTGAAATTTTTAAATTTTCGGGAGTAATGCTGATGCCCGCCTTGCGCAGCTTGGCAATTTCGCCGCAGAGATGTTTTAAGTCGATGACCATGCCGCAGCCCATTACGTTGACGACGTTTTCGCGCAAGATGCCCGAAGGGAGCAGATTTAAAATAAACTTGCCCCTGTCGTTGACGACGGTGTGTCCGGCGTTGTTGCCGCCCTGATAGCGGCAGACGATGTCGTAGTCGCGAGAAAGCAGGTCTACCATTCTGCCCTTGCCTTCGTCGCCCCAATTGATTCCACAGATACTTGTTAACATGATTTTTGTCCCCTATTTTTTATTTTAAATCCGCAGGCGGCTCTCTTCGCCGCGGAATAATACCGCAGTTGTTGATTTTTTATCAATTAATAAGTGTTTTGCCCCAAAACCGCGCTTTTGGGGCAAAGGCCCCAATTTGCGCATACCTGCGCCTCAGCGGTGGGAATTGCCGCGATTATATACTCGTGGGCACTTAAAATATCGCGGCAAGGGCGGCAGAGCCGCCAAAACTAACTGAAAGTGGATGCCATCGGCCATGGCAACACTTTCGTTAACTTTGTCATGCTCCCGCATGCTTTATCCCAAGAATGTTGAGCTCGGTTTCGTTGAGGCCTACGCCGCGGAGCATAAGCCTGTTGCCGCGCAGGGCTTCGATGGAGTTGAGGCCCATGCCGCCCATCATCTCCTGAATTTCGTGGCTCCATGCGCGCACCAAGTTGACGAGGCGCTTGTAGCCTATTTCGGGATTGAGCCTCTTTACGAGGTCGGGCCGCTGAGTGGCTATGCCCCAATTGCACTTGCCCGTATGGCAGCTGCGGCAGAGGTGACAGCCGAGCGCAAGCAGCGCCGCCGTGCCTATGTAGCAGGCGTCGGCGCCGAGGGCGATTGCCTTTACCACGTCTGCCGACGAATGGATTGAGCCGGCGACGACGACGGACACGCTGTCGCGTATGCCCTCCTGACGGAGACGCTCGTCCACCTGAGCCAAGGCAAGCTCTATGGGAATGCCCACATTGTCGCGTATCCTTGTGGGGGCGGCGCCCGTGCCGCCGCGGAAGCCGTCTATTGCGATGATATCCGCGCCCGAACGCGCCACGCCCGAGGCGATTGCCGCAACGTTGTGGACGGCGGCTATCTTTACTATTACGGGCTTGGTGTAGGCGGTTGCCTCCTTCAAGGTGTAGATTAGCTGTCTTAAATCCTCAATGGAGTAGATGTCGTGGTGGGGTGCGGGCGAAATTGCGTCTATACCCTTGGGTATCATGCGGGTGGCGGATACCTCGTCGGATATCTTCATGCCGGGCAGGTGCCCGCCTATGCCGGGCTTTGCGCCCTGACCCATTTTTATCTCTATCGCGGCGGCGGCCTTTAAGTATTCCTCATGCACGCCGAAGCGTCCGGACGCCACCTGAACGATGGTGTTTTTGCTGTATTTGTAGAAGTCGCGGTGCAGGCCGCCCTCGCCCGTGTTGTAGAAGATGCCAAGCTCCTCGGCGGCGCGCGCCAAGCTTTCGTGCGCGTTGTAGGATATGGAGCCGTAGCTCATCGCCGAGAACATTATGGGCGTTGTCAGCTTGAGCTGCGGGGGCAGAGTATCTACAAGCTTGCCCTCGATATCCCTCTTTATTTCGACGTCCTTCTTGCCAAGGTAGACGGTCGTCTCCATCGGTTCGCGCAGAGGGTCGATGGGAGGGTTGGTGACCTGCGAAGCGTTTACGAGTATTTTATTGAAATATATGGGGTAGTCGTTGGGGTTTCCCATGGACGACAGCAGCACACCGCCCGAGCCTGCCTGACGGTAGACCTCGTTCATGGTCTGAACCGACCAATTTGAGTTGAGGCGGTAGGTGTCGTCGCTCTTTACTATCTTTAAGGCGTGCGTGGGGCACAGGCAGACGCAGCGGTGGCAGTTTACGCACTTTGTGGAGTCGGCAATCATCTTGCCGAGGTCCTTGTCGTACTTATGTACTTCGTTGGAGCACTGCCTTTCGCATACTCTGCAGGCTATGCACAATTCGGGGTTGCGCACTACCTCGTATTCGGCGGGGATAAACATATCCATTAGAGTGCGCCTCCTTCCTTGAGGGTGTATATGACCGGCTGACCGCCGGCGGGCGAATAAATTTTATCGAGGTCGGGCTCGATTACGCGTATGCCGCACTCTTCGGACGAGACGAATGCAAGGTCGCCCTTTTCGGCGCAGACCATGGAGCGCAGCTTGAGCCTGTCGTTGAGCGCCATTATGCCGCCCGTAAAGCCGAAGATTATGGAGAAGGGACCGTTGATGAGCAGCGACGGGAAGGCCTTTCTGAGGAATATCTCCTGCCTCCTCTCGTCCTCGCTCTTCTCCTCTATTGTCGACCAGAATGACGCGGAAATGACCTTTGCAATTTCGGGCAGGGTGAGCTTCTTGACCCTGATGAGGTAGTCGATGACGTAGGTTATGACCTCGGTATCGGTCTGAAGGGAGCACTTGTAGCCGAACATCTCTATGTAGCGCCTGTTGGCGTCGTAGGAGGAAATTTCGCCGTTGTGCACGACGGAATAGTCCAAAAGGCCAAAGGGGTGCGCACCGCCCCACCACCCGGGGGTGTTTGTGGGATAGCGGCCGTGGCTAGTCCATGCATAGCCCTCGTACTCCTCGTCGAGAAGGTAGAATCTGCCTATATCCTCGGGATAGCCCACGCCCTTGAATATGCCCATATTTTTGCCGCTCGAAAAGACGAACGCGCCCTTTATTTCGGCGTTTATCTTGTTGACGCACTTGACCACATACTGCTCCTCGTCCATGAGGGAGTTTGCAAGCCTCTTTGACAGGGGCGAGAGGAAATAGCGGTAGATTATGGGTTCGTTTGTGATGCCCTTGGTCTTGCGCGTCTTCATCTCAGAGGAGTAGACGATTTCAAAATGGGTGATTAAAAAATCCTCCGTCTCCTTTTTGCACTGAAAGTCGTTATAGAAGAGATGAAAGGCATAATATTCCTTATAGTCGGGGTAGATGCCGTAGCCGGCGAAGCCGCCGCCGAGGCCGTTTGAACGGTCGTGCATGGTGGCGATGGAGCGGATGACGTTAGCTCCCGTCATCTTCTTGCCGCTCCTGTCTATTATGGCGCTGACCGCACAGCCCGAAGGTATTCTTACTTCGCCCTCATACGGCGCGGTTTTAAGTTCAAGGTCGTTGACAAACATATATATCTCCGTAGTATGCGCCGAATCGCACTTTATTACACTAAAGTGAAAAGTACACTGTCTGTGCAGGGTACTGCAACTCGACTTTTATATTATAAAATAAACGGGGCGTTAAGTCAAGCGCATAAATATGGCAAGGGACGCCAAACGCGCCCCTTTTGGTTTGTTAAATATGATAGATTGTATAAGCTGAGGTTATATGTAATGTGAAATACACGACTACGCAGTGTGTGAAATAGCGGCATATACGCCGCTGTGAAATGCGCCATGTGTAATAGAGAATAAAAAAGCTATGCCCATGGCGCGTGAAATGCAACATGAATGTTGCGTTGTGGCAGACGATTATTATTTTAAATAATTTTTACCATAACGTGCAACGCAGTTGCACATTTCACAAACACAACGTGTTTATTTCACGCACGAAGTGCATTTCACGCAGAGCAACGCTCTGCATTTCACTCATTGCGCTGCTTTCCCACTATCGTATACAGATAGTCGAGCACCTCCTGCTCGTCCACGGCGGTGCACTCGAAGTCGAGCACCTGTCCCGCCTGCAGCTTTGTGCCGCCCGAGGGAATTATTGAGGAGCCGTCCTCCCCCCTCACTGCCACGACGAGGCCGTTTGACGGCCAAATGATTTTGTTGATCTTTCCGCCGTCGGCAAGCGAACCGGGGCGGACGGCGACGGAGACGCGCACCGTCTTTTCCCGCCCGGCGAAGCCTTCGTCGCGGATGAAGGCGTGCAGGTTATTTTCGTACCCCGGCTCGAGGCGGCAGACTTCGGCGACGAGCGAGGCTATTACCACGCCCAAGAGGGCGGGCAGGGGATTGGCAAATTGCCCCGTAAGTTCAAACACCATGAACAGCCCCGTTATGGGCGCGCGCACGAAGGTGGTGAAGAACACCGACATGCAGATGATTATTATATAGTCGCAGTATGCGCCGTCCATTCCCGCCTGCACAAACAGCGCCGACAGCAGGGCGCCCAACCCTGCGCCGACGGCGAGCATGGGTATGAACACGCCGCAGGGCACGCCGCACGCCATGTACAGCGTCATTAAAATGTATCTTAATACGACGATTATGAGAAGAGAGACCAAAAAGCCCGCGCCGAGGACGGAGAGCCCTTGAAAATTGCCCGTGCCGCCCGTGGATATGGCGTGGATGAAGTTGTGCCCGCCGCCCATGGCGTATACGGTGATGAGGCCGAACGCGCCCGACAGCACAAAGGGTATTGTAAATTTGCCCACGCCCTTAAAGAAGGTAATTTTTTTGAAAAGTTTTTTGGCGCCCTGCACCGAATAGTAGAATGCGACAGCGGCAAGGGCAACTATGAGCGCGGCCAACGCGACGAAGAGGTAGCCGTCCCATCCGAGCGGCGTGAATACAAAACCTTCGAAGGCCGAACCTATTTCAAAGCCGAACGCCGCCCTTATGCCCGTGCGCACGGCGAGCGCCGTAATTACCGACACGGACGCGCTGACGAACACGACGGGCGAGAAGGATTTGAAGGCCTCCTCAAGCGCGAAGATCATGCCCGTGACGGGGGCGTTGAAGGCGACGGCAAAGCCCGCGGAGGCGCCGCCGGCTATCTGCAGGCGGCGTATCATGTAGGGACGGCGGAGTATGCGCCCCGTTCCCTCGCCCACGCAGCCGCCCATCTCTATGGAGGGGCCCTCGCTGCCGGCCGCAAGCCCTAAGAACACGCAGGCGAGCGAGGCGGCAAACATTGAGCACAGGGTGACGTACCAATTGAAGGGAAACTTGCCGCGGCAGGCGCCCTCTATCTGCGGTATGCCGCTGCCGCGTATCATGGGCACAAACTTTACGAGCGTGCCTATTGCCAACGCGCCCGCAAACAACCCTACGAACAGCAGGGGAATAAACGCGGGATTTTGGCGAAGCAAATCGTAGAGCTGACGGGAGTATTGCTCGCCGTAGCTCGTGCAGATGGTGTAAAAAGTTATGACTACGCCCGCGAACAGCCCTGTGATAAACGAAACAAAGACTACGTTTATGCCGTAAAATTTGAACGCCAACCATGCGCGGGACAACTTTTTCTTATCTATGCCCTTCACCGTACACCTCATCATACATGTATTGCGCATAAATTTTTGCCACGTTTACGCCCGTGACACGCTCTATGCCGCCGAAAAATGCGTTGGAGTTGACCTCGCAGACGAGGTAGCCCTCCTCGTCGAACAGCACATCTATGCCGCAGTAGTCGGGGCATATGTGGCGGGCAACCCTTTGGCAGAGCGCTGTCAACTGTCCGTCGGCAACAAAGGGAGAGCCCGTGCCGCCCAGCTCTATGTTGGAGCGGAAATCACAGTCCGATTGCCTGAGCATGGCGGCGACGACCTTGCCGCCGACGGTTATGATGCGCACGTCCCTCCCCGCGCTGTTTGCAACATAGCGCTCGAACAGGTGGGGCGAGCACTGCAATTTTTGGGCAATTTGCTCAAGCTGCGCACGGTTTTCGGCCTTGAACACACCCGAACCGAGCGAACCGTAGCTTGCCTTTACAATTACGGGATAGCCGAGGCGGCGCTCGACCTCGTCGAGGGCGCTCTCTTTGACCCTCTCCCCGGGGGTGTAGCACAGCAGCCCCGGCAGGGTGAGCGGCATGGGTATGCCGCAGTCTGCAAGCTTAATTGAGGTGAGCATCTTGTCGTCGCAGTCCTCTATGGCGGCGGCACTGTTGAAGAGGCGCATGCCGCACTTTTCAAGCATGCGGGCGACATACTTGTCCTTATCGAGGTACACGCAGAAGTCGTAATTTTCAGCCGAACACGACAGCGTACCCCCCTCCTCCACCGCGCAGGGAAAAAAGTCGTTGGGGCGGACATCGGCAGTCACCCCTAAGCGGGCGAACTCCTCTTTAAGCCGCGCAGACTGATTCAAAGCGCTTTTAAGCCGCGAATAGGCATTGACGATAATTAAACACCTTTTCATACAGGAAAATTATAGCAGGACAGACAGATAAATGCAATAAATTTTTGAGTAGAATGCCATTCACTGCTGAAAATCAAGCTTATGCGCCCTCCCCTGTCATCTTGAGCGAAGCCGTAAGGCTGAGTCGAAAGATCTAGTTCGATTACATACCGAACTAGATACATTCGACTGCGCAGAGTTACACTCTGCTCCGCTCAGTATGACGCAACTGCACGGAACAACTGCTGCGGCGACACGCGCTGAAAGGGGCGCGCCCAAATTGGGCGCGCCCCTTCCAAAGTATCTATGAGAGAGCAGGATGAGCAGAAAAAATTATTTTGCGTTGTCGAGGGCGTCTGCACCCGTTTCGCCGGTGCGCACCCTCATTACGTTTTCGATATCGCTGACGAATATCTTGCCTGCGCCGACCTTGCCGTCGTCGAGCACCTTCTGTGCCACGGCCACTACGAGCTTGGGGTCGACGGTGGAGACGACAATGTCTACCTGAACCTTTGGTATGAGGTGCATAGAAGTCTTTACGCCGCGGTACTGACCCGTCTTGCCCGCCTGAACGCCGCAGCCCATGACGGACGATACCGTCATGCCCGTGACGCCTATCTGCGCGAGCGCGTCCTTTAAGGTGAGGAATTTATCCTGTGCGGTTATGATAGTGACCTTAGTATATCTTCCGCCCGTCTTTGCGGGGTTGAGCTCGATATTGGCGGGAACGACGCCTGAGACATCGACTTCGGTAGCTTCGCCGTCAAGTATGGGCACATTGAGTTGGAAGTCGGCATAAGCCGAAGCAAGGCCGTGTTCCGTTATATCGAGGCCGATTACCTCCTCCTCTGCGCTTGCGCGGAGGCCGTTCCAACTCTTGCCGAGCTCGATTACGCGCTTGGGATTGACAGTTTTGAACTTGATCATGACGGGCACATACTTGATTGCCGCGAACAGCACTATCATCCATACGGCCGTCCATGTTATTACGGTTATTATGCCCGTGACCTGCATGCCGAGCAGGTATCCGTTGCCGCCGTAGAATATGCCGAGCTGCGAAGGATCTGTAAGTGCGCCGGGGGCTCCGTCCTGATAATTTTGGCAAGCAAAGAAACCTACCGCAAGAGTGCCCCATATGCCGTTTGCAAAGTGGACGGCAACGGCGCCGACGGGGTCGTCGACATGGAATACTTTGTCGAGCGCTTCGGCCACTACGACCACGAGTATGCCCGAAACAATGCCTATGCACGTTGCGCCTATGGGGTCGACGATGTGGCAGCCTGCGGTGATACCCACGAGGCCTGCGAGCGAGGCGTTGAGACACATGCTTACGTCGGGCTTGCCGCTCCTTATCCATGTGAATATCATGCAGGAGACGACTGCGAGCGCGGGGGAAATTGTTGTGTTTACAAAAATTATGGCGAGAGATTCAATTGAAGTTGCGGCGGCACCGTTGAAGCCGTACCAACCGAACCAAAGAATGAACACGCCGAGCGCGCCAAGGGGGATGGAATGACCCTGAATTGCATTTACCTTGATTACTTTGCCCTTTTCGTCGCGCTCGTACTTGCCGATGCGGGCGCCCTCCATTGCGGCGCCGATGAGCGCGGCCGTGCCGCCTACCATGTGAATGGCGGTTGAGCCTGCAAAATCGACAAAGCCCATTGAAGTCAGCCATGCGTTATCGCCGAGACCCCATATCCATCCCGCTTCGATGGGATATACTACGAGGGAAATGAGCGCAGAATATATACAATAAGCGGCAAATCTTGTGCGCTCTGCCATGGCGCCCGAAACGATGGTCGCGGCGGTTGCGCAGAACACGAGGTTGAACACAAAGTTAGACGCAAGACCGTTTTCATTGGTTATAAATGCGTCGAAGTCTGAAAACATTCCGAGATTGGGAACGCCGCAGAAATGCCCCACAGCCTCCAATCCGACGAGCAGTGAAAAGCCGAGCAACATGAACACAACAGTACCGATGCAGAAATCGATAAGGTTTTTCATGATTATATTGCCGGCGTTTTTGGCTCGCGTAAATCCGGTTTCCACCATGGCAAATCCGGCCTGCATAAAGAAGACGAAAGCCGCGCCTATCAGAAACCATATACCAAAATCCATAAAAAGCCTCCAATATTTTTTCTTAAATTTTTAATCAAAAAGGCCTTTTTTGATGATTCACCTCTGTTACCCTTTAAGGTCGTCGGGGCGATAAGGCTACGGGAATTTCACCCGTAGCAGCGCAGCTTATTAGGGCTGCTATGAAGGGGGAAGAATAAAAAACTATTTATTCTTGTCATTTCGGCTAAGCGAATGGAATGAGCGCACGGAGAAATCTCTTGGCTACCATTGTCGCGCTTACCGCGCAGATTTCTCGACTGCGCTCGAAATGACAATGGTAGTTGCGCCAAAGGCGCATAATTACGTTTGCAAGCGAAACCGCGCTTTCGCGCCGCAAGCCCCTGTTTGCTGCGGTCAGCAGCCTCAGCGGGGTGAATTGACGCGACTATATAATATGTGGGCTATTTAAAGTCGCGGCAAGCGGGGCTGGCCCCGCAGATAACGGCGAGTTGGTGCATATCCTCTTATGCACAACGAGCGTTAACTTATTTCACGCTGTACAAAAGATCGAAGTATGTGGGATAAGGCCAATACTCGGAGGAGGTTATCTTTTCCATGCCGTCGATTACGCGCCTCATCTCCTCCATTATGGGGATGACTTTGTGCGCCATGGCCTGCGAAGCGGGAATGACCTCGTCCACGACTATTCCGTCGAGGCAATCCTCAAGCTTGACGATGAGCGAGGAAAGCTTGTCGTTGGATTCGGAGAGCTTCATTATGAGGTCCCTTTCGGTGTTGCAGGGAATGGAATCGTTGACCGCCTGCTTTGCGGCGACATTCGTGCAGAGGTCTGCCACATAGTCGGAGACGGCGGGGATTATGTCCTGCTTGACCATTTCAAGGAGGGTAAGAGCCTCGATATTGATTATCTTTGTGTAATTTTCAAGCTGAATATTGGCGCGGGCTACGGCTTCGGCCTTGGTGTAGACGCCCTGCTTTACAAACACCTGAATGTTCTTGTCCTCGAAGCAGACGGGAGCGGCGTCGGCAGTCGTCTTGTTGTTGAGAAGGCCGCGTTTCATTGCCTCGGGCTCCCATTCGGGGCCGTAGCCGTCGAGGTTGAAGATTATGCGGTAGTGGGCCTTGAGCTCGCGCTCGATTATGGCGTTTGCAGCGGCCTCTATGTCCTCCTCGCCCTCGAGTTCGTCGGCGAACTGTTCAAACGCGTCGGCGACTATTGTATTGAGCACGATGTTGGGGTCGGAGACGTTGGCCTGCGAACCGAGCATGCGGAACTCGAACTTGTTGCCCGTGAAGGCGAAGGGCGACGTTCTGTTTCTGTCGGTGGCGTCCTTGGGGAAGATGGGCGATTCGGGCACGCCTATGGAGCCTTCAAGCGCCTTGACGGGCACATAGTCCTCGCCCTTTACTATTGAATCGACGAGGGCGCCGAGTTGGTCGCCGAGGTAGATTGAAATGATTGCGGGGGGAGCTTCGTTGGCGCCGAGGCGGTGGTCGTTGCCCGCCGAGGCGACGGAGGCCCTCAGGATGCCCTGATAGTCGTCCACGGCCTTGATGACGGCGGCGAGAACGAGCTTGAACAGGGTGTTGTGCTCGGGAGAGGTGCCGGGGTCGAGAAGGTTGAAGCCGGCATCGGTGGACATGGACCAATTGTTGTGCTTGCCCGAACCGTTTATGCCCTCGAAGGGCTTTTCGTGAAGGAGGCATACGAGGCCGTGCTTTTTGGCGACCTTGCGCATTATCTCCATAGTAAGCATATTGGAGTCGACGGCAACGTTGGTTGTGGAGAACACGGGCGCCATCTCGTGCTGTGCGGGAGCGACCTCGTTGTGTTTGGTCTTGGTGGGAATGCCGTACGACCACAGCTCCTTGTCGAGGTCGGCCATGAATTCGGCAATCTTGGGTTTGAGCACGCCGAAGTAGTGGTCCTCAAGCTCCTGACCGCGGCTGACGGGGGCGCCGAAGAGCGTTCTGCCGCACAGCTGCAAATCCTTCCTCCTCTCGTACATCTCCTCGGTGATGAGGAAATATTCCTGCTCGGGGCCGACGGTTGTGGACACCTTTTTGCAGGTGATGCCGAAGAGTGAAAGAATGCGCTTTGCCTGCTTGTCGATGGCGTTCATCGAGCGGAGCAGGGGCGATTTTTTATCGAGCGTTTCACCCGTGTAAGATACGAATACCGTGGGGATATACAGCGTTCCTTCCTTTACGAACGCGGGGGACGTGGGGTCCCATGCGGTGTAGCCGCGGGCCATAAACGTTGCCCTTGACCCGCCCGAAGGGAAGGAGGATGCGTCGGGCTCGCCGACGATAAGGCTCTTGCCGGTCAGGCGCATTATTACCTTGTCGCCCTCGGGCTCGATGAAGCTGTCGTGCTTTTCGGCGGTGAGGCCGGTGAGGGGCTGAAACCAATGCGTGTAGTGGGTTGCGCCCTTGGACACCGCCCAATCCTTCATGGCTGCGGCGACGCTGCCGGCGATGGATACGTCGAGCTGCTTGCCCGATTCGATTGTCGCCCTTAAAGCTTTATAAACTTCCTTGGGCAAAGTCTCTTTCTGAACGGCGTCGTTGAATACGTTCTCGCCGAACATTTGGGGTACGTTCATCTCTTTAAACTCCTCATAAATTTATTTTCAAGTGGCTCTCTCACAGTCACTCAATTTCAGTTTTAATATTCTCTCCGCAGGCCTGCGGCTGCCGCCGCGCGCTGCGAATTTACGAATAAAATTATAAAGTAAATATTTTCATAAGTCAAATGATAAAACGCCGCTCGTTTTTCACAACTTTTTATACAAAATATAACCTCAACTTATATATTTTGGCAATTGCGGTTGAACCGCCTATACCATTTATAATAGTGCAAACTTGCGTATATTCTGCGGGCGCGCGGCGATTGCGCCGCGCGCCCGCAAAATTTTTAAATTTTAAAGTATCGCTGATTGCGGCTCGTCGGAGCATCGGGGTCGGTCATGGCGATAAGTCCCGCCTCAAGCGCCGGTTGCAGGTAATTCTTGCGGAATGCCGCGCGTGACTTTAAGCCAAGTTTTTCCATGAGTTCCACCGCCGACAGGGGATAAGTTTGAATGACGGACATTAAAGCCTTTATCTGATTGCTGATATGACTTTGGTGATTGCGCGTATCCTGTGCGAGTTCGGCAACCGCTCTCTTAATGACGCCGAGCATGAACAGGATAAAGCAGTTTGATTTTCCCTCAGCCGTGGAGAGCCCGATTGCGTGATAATACTCCTCCTGATTGTCCTTGATAATGCTCTCAATGGGAATCCATTCAAATACAGGCTTCCAATTTGCAAGCAGTGCCGTCTGCCAAAGTCTGCCCGTCCGGCCATTGCCGTCTGCAAAGGGGTGAATAAACTCTAATTCGTAGTGGAATATACTTGAACGAATGAGCATTTGCGTTCTGCTCGTCTTAAGCCACTCAAATAGCTGCTCCATCAACCCATTCACCATGCCGTGCGGTGGTGCAACATGAATTACTTTTCCCTGTCCGTCGATGACGCCGACAGAACTTGTGCGGAATTGGCCTGCCCGCTCCACCATTCCGCTCATCATGACGCCGTGCGCCCTTTTAAGATCTTCCAAAGAGAACGCATTTAATTGCGGCAGCAACTTATAGGCGGCAAAGGCATTTTTTACGGCAAGGATATCGTCCTGCGGACCCAAGACGCGCTTCCCTTCGATGACGTCGGTGACCTGCTCCAAAGAAAGTGTGTTGTTTTCAATTGCTAGCGACGACTGAATGGATTTGATGCGGTTGACCCTGCGAAGACGGGGCAGCCTCTCAAGCTCGTTGACATCGCTCAATTTGCCCAAAGCTTCAGATATTTCTGCAGTCAGCTCAAGCATTTCCTCTGTAATGTCATAGGGGGGAACATATTTATCCATTATCCACCTCAAAGCCTTAGTTGCCACCATTGTAACACAGTTTTTTATCGGCGTCAATTCTTATATGTTTTCTTATATGTTTTCTTATATGTTCTTGACATTAAACTTGGCACGGCACAACGCATTACAGGGGCAAGCGGCGATTGCGCCGCGCGCCCGCAGAATAATATTAAAAAAATTTTAATCGTCGTCCCCGTCGCCGCGGTCGTCGAAGCGGGCGGGCTTTATGAGGTGGGAATTTTTTATGTCGTTGTGCATGCCGTCGGGGTCGTGGATCAAGAGGCCGCGCTGTATTGAGGCATAGCCGTGCTTTTTGCGGATGTCGTCCACAGTGCGCTCCACCTTCTCCCTCTTGGCGTAGTTACCCACAGTTTCGTCGAGGGTCATCTGCGAATTTTCGCCGTCGAAGCCGGAGACGGTCACTCCGAGCGAGCGCACGGCAAAGGGCTGCTTTACGTTGGCTTTGAACAGCTCGAAGGCGGTCTTGGCGATTTCGCCGCACAGGGCGGTGTGGCGCACCTTTTTCTGCACCGTGAAGGAGGACAGATCGCCGTAGCGCACCCACAGGTGGACGGTGTCGGCAAGTCCCCTGCCCGACTCCCTCAGGCGGGCGGCGACGCTCTCCGAAAGGACATATATGTTGCGCTCCACCTGCTCGTAGTAGATTAAATCGTAGGCAAAGGTCTGCGAATTGCCTATCGATTTCAACTCCCTCTCCGCGTCCATGTGGGCGACGGGGCTGTCGTCCTCGCCGCGGGCGTAGGTTAAAAGGGTGGCGCCGAACTTGCCGAAGGTTGAAATTATCCTTTGGTCGTCGGCGGCGGCGAGCGAACCTATGGTGGTGTAGCCCATGGCGCGCAGTTTTTTTGAGGTGGCGCCGCCCACCATTAAGAGGTCCTCGACGGGCAGGCCGTAAATGACGTTTTTGTAGTTGCGGGCGGATATTACCGAAGTGCCGTCCGGCTTCTTCAGATCAGAGCCAAGTTTTGCAAAAATTTTATTGAAGGAGACGCCCACGGAGACGGTCAATCCCAACTCTTCCTTTACGGCGAAGCGGATGGTGTCGCCCAAAAAGCGCAGGTAGTCGTCGGTGAGATACCCGTCCTCCTCCCTTACCCCGTCATACTTGGGGAAGACGGCGAGGAACTTGGTTATATCAAGCCAACACTCGTCTATGCCGTAGCCCTCTATGAGGTCGGTATAGCGGGCATAGATTGCCTTTACCTTGCGCGAAAACTTCATGTATTGGTCAAAGTGGGGCGGGACTATGGTTATGCCCGGACACTTGCGCTTTGCCTGCCATATGGTATCGCCCGTCTTTACACCCCTTTTTTTGGCCTCCTCGCTCTTGGCGAGCACTATGCCGTGCCTCTCCTCCTTGCTGCCGCAGACAGCCAAAGGCACGCCGTTGAGCTCAGGGTTTAAGCGGCGTTCCACGGAGGCGTAGAAGTTATTGAGGTCACTGTGAAGAACAATTCTGTCGTTCAAGTCGTACTCGCTTTGCTCCGTGCAACTTGCAGCGAGTTGCTGTTGTCGCGGAAGCAGATTATGTATATATAGGGGCAGTACTCAAACACCGTCATCTTGAGCGAAGCCGTAAGGCGAAGTCGAAAGATCTAGTTTGGTGTATACCGAGCAAGATACATTCGACTACGCAGAGTTTCACTCTGCTCCGCTCAGTATGACACAGATGCTCACGCACAACAGCGCGCACTTACTCCGCTGTGAGTTGCGCTATCAGTTTGTCCAAAACTTCGAAGTAGTTTTTGAAGGTCTTGGCGCAGACTTCGGCGTTCTTTATGGTGACGCCGCCGCACCTTAACCCCGTTACGGCAAACGCCATGGCCACCCTATGGTCGCCGTAACTTTCAAGCGGGCAGCCGACGGGCTTTGAGGGGTAAATTGTAAGGCCGTCGTCGTGCTCCTCCACCCTTACGCCGAGGGCGGTGAGGTTGAACACCATGGCCTTTATGCGGTCGCACTCCTGCCCGCGTATGTGCGCCACGCCCCTGATTGTGGTTGGTTGAGAAAGATAGGGCGCTATTGCCGCAAGCGTCAAAGCCTGATCGGAGAAGGACGACATGTCCACCTCTCCGCCGTCGAAATCTTTTAAAAGCTCAATAAACTTATAGTCGCCCTGCATGGTGTGGGGCATGACGCCGAGCACGGAGATTTTTGTGTTCAAAATCTTGTTCATGGCGTAGAAATAGCATGCGGCGGACATGTCGGGCTCGATGTCGTAGCGCTTGGCTTCGTACCCGCCGAACACGGTATATTTATTGCCCTTCTGCGTTACGTTTACGCCGAACGACCACATCATATCGCACGTCATCTTGACATAGTCCATGCCGTGGCTGCCCTCCACCGTGATCTCCACGGGGGTGCGGGCGCAGACGGCGCAGATTAACAGGGCGGATAAAAACTGACTGCTCTGATCGACGTTGACAGTCACCTTTGTCAGGGGATTGGCCGCACCCTTTACGACGAAGGGGAAGCAATTTTCCTCGCCCATAAATGTGAAAGAGGCGCCTATATCCCTCAACGAATTTATAAGGGGACCCATGGGGCGGCGCTTCATCTGACTTGACGAGTCAAAGACGTGCTCGCCCTCGGAAAAGGCGGCGAGCGCCGTCAAAAAGCGCGCCGCAGTACCCGCCGAGCCGACATAGACGGCGCCGTCCTTTACGGGCAGAACGCCGCCGCAGCCTTCGACCGTGACGGTCGTGCCCTCGACCGAAATATTTATGCCGAGCGAACGCAACCCTGCGATAAATTCTGCACAGTCGCCCGTAACCGCCGCGCCGTAGAGCGTGGAGCGGCCGTTTGCAAGGGCGGCGATGAGTAGCGCCCTTGCCGTAATGGATTTTGACCCGGGGACGGCCACCGCCGCCCTGTCGTTTTTGATTTTTCCGTAAATGTTTTGTACTTGATAATCCATGGTAAAATTTTATGGGGTTAGTATTTAGGGGGTAGGGAAGGTGAAATACACAGCTTGCGCAGTGTGTGAAGTAGTGCTGCGCACTGTGAAGTAAAAACTGCGTTTTTGTGAAGTTTGCCTTTTTTGAAAAAAGGCAAGTTGTGGTAAAAATTATTTATACCGCCACTTGCACCGATGATGCAAACTTCACTGCGCATTTATTGCGCTGCTTCACTCATTGCCACAGGCAATGTACTTCACTTTGCGGTTATGCCGCAAAACTTCACTAACTCCTCCCCTACTTTCTTCTTCTGAGTATGTCGCCTTCGTGCAGAACGTAGGGGCAGTTGATTGCGTAGTGCTCCTGCACGCGCTTGCAGTCGTCCACGGGAGTGCCGTCAGGGAGGAGTGCGCTTTCAACCTTAAAGCTCTTGCCGAAGTTGCCCGAAGGGGACAGCACCTCCAAAGTGTCGCCCACCTTAAAGCGGCCGCGCATTTCAACCACGGCAGTGCCCTCGCCGCCTGAAAGGACGTTTGCAATATAGTCGCAGTCGCCCTTGGTCTGACTGTCGGTATAGTTGACCGTTTTGTCGTTTGAACCCAACATATATGCCGTTGTATAGTCGCGGTGGGCGGCGGTCAACAGCTCGCGCTCGACGACATTGTTGAACCCGCCGTCTATGCAGCGGCGGTAGGCGTTGATGACGGTGGCGAGGTAATATTCGCTCTTCATTCTGCCCTCAATCTTGAAGGAGCACACGCCCGCTTGAGCCAATTCCTTTAAGTGGGCGGACATGTTCAAGTCCTTTGAATTGAAGATATATGTGCCCCTTTCGTCCTCCTCCACGTTCATCCATCCGCTCTCTGCGCCCGCCTCGTTCTTGCGAACCTGCCAATTCCAACGGCAGGCCTGAACGCACTCGCCGCGGTTGGACTCCCTGCCGGCGAGGTAGTTTGAAAGTAGGCACCTGCCCGAATAGGAGATGCACATTGCGCCGTGGACGAAGGCTTCGAGCTCTATTTGGGGCACGAAGGCGTGAATTTGGGCAATTTCTTCAAGCGACAGTTCGCGCGCGAGTATGACCCTGCCCGCGCCCTGCTCCTGCCAGAACTTTACTGCGTACTTATTTGTTACGTTTGCCTGCGTGGAGATGTGCACGGTTAGATTTGGCGCCGCCTTTTTGCAGGCGTACACCACGCCGGGGTCGGAGATGATTGCCGCGTCCGCACCCGCCCCATACAGAAAGGCAAAGTAATCCTCAAGCGCGGAAAGGTCGGCATTTTTTGCAAAGATATTGACGGTGACATATATCTTTTTGCCGAGGGAGTGGGCGTAGCTGATTGCGCTTTTAAGCTGTTCGCCGTCGAAATTGTCGGCAAAGGAGCGCAGCGAAAAGGCCTTGCCCCCCACATATGCCGCGTCCGCGCCGAAGTAGAGCGCGGTATTGAGTTTTGCACGGTTGCCCGCAGGGGCTAAAAGTTCAACTTTCATTTGTCAAAATTTCAAAAAATCTCAATAGAACAGATAAAAAATGAAATAGTCGTAATGAATATTTTATTTTTTTACTGAAAGGCAAATGCCGTC
Source organism: uncultured Clostridia bacterium (assembly GCA_944354265.1). Taxonomy (GTDB): domain Bacteria; phylum Bacillota; class Clostridia; order Christensenellales; family Borkfalkiaceae; genus Coproplasma. Next base: position 58,088 of record CALVPX010000003.1, read on the forward strand.
GCCAATATCAGCAATATAGCTCAATAATTCATCGTCGCTTAAAACGGCGTCAAGATATTCGCGGACGTGGGTGACGAGCATTTTGCGCTTTTTGGGGACTTCCTCCTCGCCGTTGACCCAACCGTATAAAAGGACGTCGTCGGCGAGCAGCAGCCCGCCCTTTGCAAGCAGCGCCTTTAAGCGGGGCAGCCACTTTACATACTGCACCTTGGGGCCGTCCAAAAATATAAAGTCAAATGTGCTCTCAAGGCGGGGCAGTATGTCTGCAGCGTCGCCCGTAAGGAGCGTGACCCTGTCCGAGAGCCCCGCCGCCTCAAAATTGCGCCCCGCCTCCGCGGCGAAGCTTTCATTCTTTTCTATAGTGGTAAGCTTGGCCTGCGGACAGGTCTGCAGAAGGGCTATGCCCGAGGCGCCTACTGCGGTGCCGATTTCTAAAATATTCTTTGCGCCCGTTGCCGCCGCCTGAACGCACAAAAACTGCAGCGTCTCCTCCGACGACACGGGAATGGAGCGGGCAAACGCCTGCGCGCGTATTTCCGCCACGAGCGGGCTGACTTTGAGCCTGTTTATGTTGCCCGTGCGGGAGGGGCGCTCCGGCACGGAGGTATTGTTGTGGGGATAGGAGAAGTCCATTAAAGTTCAACCACTACGGGCACCACCATGGGCGACTGCTTTGTCTTGCGGACGAGGTAGTTCCTAAGAGCCTTTTTGATGACCCTCTTGAGCTCATCTACTGAGCCCGACGGCAGGTCGTAGCCGGCGATGGCCCTGTTGATTACCTCGCGCATCTCCTTGTTGTAGTCGCGGTGGAAGTCGAACACGAACCCGCGGGAGTTGATGACGGGTTCGCCTATGACCTCGCCGCCCGAGACGGCGACGGAGACAATGAATATGCCCTCCTGCGCGAGCTGACGCCTGTCCTGCATGACGAGGGAGGCCTTTTCGTCCTCAATGCCCTCGCCGTCTATGAGGCGGGAGCCCGAGGGGACGTCGGCAAGGCGGCGCATGGACTTGGAGGTAACCTCCACGCAGTTGCCGAGGTCGGGAATGAATATGTTGCGCTCGTTCATGCCGAGGCTCTGCGCGAGCTGCGAATGTTTCATGAGGTGCCTGTACTCGCCGTGGACGGGAATGAAGAACTTGGGCTTTAAAAGGGTGTGCATGATTTTATGCTCCTCCCTGCAGGCGTGACCCGAGACGTGGATATTTTCCAAACGCTCGTACACCACGTCGGCGCCGAGGTGATACAGCTTGTTGATTACGCCGTAAACGTCGCGCTCGTTGCCGGGAATGGGCGAGGCGGAGATTATAATCGTGTCGTTGGAGCCGACGGACAGATTGGGATTTTCGCCGTTAGCCATGCGGTGCAGGGCGCTCATGGGCTCGCCCTGACTGCCCGTGCAGACGATGAGCACCTCGTCGTCGCGCAGGTTGCGCGTGCGCGAGATGTCGACTATGGCGCCCTCGGGAATGTTGAGCTCGCCAATCTTTTGGGCGGCTTCTACGACGTTGAGCATGCTTCTGCCGTTGAGCGCCACCTTGCGCTTGTGGCGAACGGCGATGTCTACTATCTGCTGCAGCCTGTGCACGTTGGATGCAAAGGTGGCGATTATCACCCTGCGGGTGGAATTTTCGCCCACAAGCCGCTCGAGCGTTTCGCCGACGACCGCCTCGGACATGGTGTAGCCCGGGCGCTCGATATTTGTGCTCTCGCCCATGTACAACAGCACGCCCTTGCCGCCGAGGTCGGCAATCGACTTTAAATCTATGGGTTCGCCCGCGACGGGGGTGAGGTCTATTTTGAAGTCGCCGCTGTGGAAGATGACGCCCTGCGGGGTGTGTATGGCGAGCGCCAACGCGCCCGCGATGGAGTGGTTGACGTTGATGAAGTCAATTTTAAAGCACCCCCACTGCAGATGTCCGCCGGGGGCGACGGTTATCTCCCTTACGTTGTTTAAGCGGTGCTCCCTGAGCTTGTTGTCGACAAGCGCCAAGGTGAGCTGCGTGCCTGCGACGGGGATATCCATCTCCTTTAAGAGGTAGGGCACGCCGCCTATGTGGTCCTCGTGGCCGTGCGTCAGGACGAGGCCGCGGACCTTGTGTTTGTTCTCTATAAGATAGGTCAGGTCGGGCACCACGAGGTCGATGCCGGGCATCTCCTCGGTGGGGAAGATGGCGCCCGCGTCGATTATTATGATGTCGTCGCCGCACTCGAGGGCGGTCATGTTCTTGCCTATCTCGCCCACGCCGCCTATAAAGATTACCTTTACGGCATTCTTGGCCGAACGGCCGCGCTTTCCCTTCTGCCCGAGCGAGCTTTCCGACAGGGCGGCGATGCGCTTTTGCGACTGCGCGGGGGGAAGAATTGCCACGGCGGGTATGCGCACGGGTGCGCGGCGGGGAGATTGTTGGGGTTTGCGCTCCTGCGGGGCAGGCTTTGCGCCCCCCTTCTGCGCCTTGGCCTGCACCTTTTTTGCAGACTTTGCCGCCATCTTCAAGGGCTTATCTTCCTTCTTTTTGCGGGGTTTTCTCTGTTTTTTGTTTTCGTTGTTGCGTTCCAAGTTATTGTCCTTTTTTGTGGTTTTATGTAATATTTTGCAAAACATTGTAAAAGGGGGTTTTGGCAAACCCCCTTTTGTTCAGTTTAATGCGCCGCACTGCGGCCGCGACCCTTTATTTTTTGCTTACGTCCTTTACGAGGCCCTCTTCGATGAGCTCTTCGATGGTTTCGTAAGGATACATGGCTGCATAGTCGCGAGGCGTAATTTCGCGCTTTATGCCGCCCCTCTTTTCGAGCATGATGTCCACAAGCCTTACCGCCTTCTTTACGCCGCGGGGACTCTTGATTTTGACCATCATGGGCGTGCCGTGCATGGATTTGTTGTCAGATACGTCGGTCTGATGATAGACGCTTGTGGGGAACTCGTTGGGGTCGAGAGCGAGATACAGGCACAGCGTCTTGCCGCGGATTTTGAAGCGGGCGATTGTTTCGCGCCCCTTGTTGAAGCGCTCGGCGCCCCATGCGATATTGGAATTGACCTTCTTGTATGCGAGCAGGGAATTTTTAACTTCGCCGTAGTACCTCTTCTGCTCGTCGGTGGACTGAATTATCCTTGCTATGAACGAGCGGTTATACTTCATCATGTTTGCGAAGTCTACGCCGTTGGATATTCCGGGTATTCCGTCGGGCATTATTTCGCCCTCGGCGGGGGTCTCGTCTATGTCGTCGACGATTTCGCCGATGACCTCGTCCTCCTCGCCCTGAGGCTCTTCCTCGTCCTCAACTACGTCGCTGACGGTGACGAGGACGTCATCCTGAGCGGGCTCCTCCTCGGCAACAGCCTCGGCAGGGGCAAGTTCGTCCTGAGCGGCCTGAACTATTGCGCCTGCGGCGAGCATGGCCTTGAGTTCGTTGAGCTGCTTTTGTATATCCTCGAGCCTTTGGTCGTATTCGCCGCCCTTCATGCCCGAGAGCTGCTCCTCGATTCTTGCAAGGCTGTCGGCAATGCCGCGGTTGACTATGCCTGCCACCTGTTCCACGCCCTCTTCGTCGATGACGATGTCGCGGTCGGCGGCAAAATCTTGGGATAACTTCTCGGCCACCGCATTGCATATTCTGTCAATGCCCTCTTCGTCGAGCACGATGTCGTAGTCGTTGTTGCCCTGACCTTCAAGAATCTTTGCCGCCACGGCGGAAGCTATCTCGTCGTTGTCGATTTCGGGCAGGTAGTTGGAGAGCACTGCGGCCGCCTTATCGGCAATGGAGTCCTCGCTTATCTGACCGATATTGAGCTTTTCGGCCACCTGACGGGCTATCTCCTCGCTGTCGACCTCGGCTCCAAGTCCTGCTGCGGCAATCTTTTCGGCCACGGCGGAGGACAGAGCGTCGTAATTGAGTTTGCTCTCCACGGCCTTGGCGAGCGAATCGCACCCGTCCTCGTCGACCATTACGTCGAACTGTTCGGGGGAGATGGTGCCCACCTGCTTGGCGATGCGGTCGGCAAGTTCATCGTCGTCGACGTTGACTTCAAGCCTTTCGCCTATCTTCTGAGCCACGCGCTCGGCGACGGCAGCTTCGTCCAACGAGGGATTCATGAGCTGTTCTGCCACCTTGGAGGCTATGTAATCTGCCGAGATGACCTCCTCTGCGGGAACGCCTTCGGACAGCTTGCGTGCAAGCACGTCGTAGTCGAGATTTTCAATCGATGCCTTGGGGATGACTATGCGCGCAGCCACTTTGTCTGCAAGGGCGTCGTAGTCGAGCTGAAGTTTGTCGAGGTCGAGCTTTTCGGACACCTTCTGCGCGAGGACGTCGTAATCTATCTCGCCCGTCTCGGCCGCAGGTATGTAGACGTTTTCTGCCACCTTCTGAGCAAGAGTCTGATAATCTAAGCCGCTTCCGCCGATGGCTTCGACCTGCTTTGAAAGGGTCTGAATCTCCTGCGTGAGCTGCTTTTTGTCCGACTCCATCTTGAGCATGATGGCTTCCCTGTCCATATCCCTGTCGACGGCCTGTTCGATGACTTCCTGAACCTTTGCGTCGATGGTCTTGCTCTGTGCGGACAGCGCTTCGAATTTACTCTGAGCAGACTTATTCTGCGCGGAGAGAGCCGCGACCTGCCTGCCGAGCTCTTCGCTTGCCTGAGCGATCTTGGACACATGCGCGCTTACCGAGTTTGACTGCTGGGCGATTTGAGCCGCCACGGTCTGGTTCTGCCTGGCGAGCTGTTCTACCTTAGCGTCAAGCGTTCTGTTTTGTTGAGTCAGATTCTCGACCTGAGATAAGAGAAGATCTGCCTTGGTCTGACCCGAACCGTTGTTGTTTACACCCATAATACACCTCGATAAATGTAATCCCGCGGGGTATCCGCGGCGCCCGCACGCACACGGTTGGCGGCGGACAGGTTTTGAGAAATTTTTACAATATTTTGAAAGTATTAAAACTATTCCTTTATTAGTTTACAACAAAAAAACTCAATTGTAAATACTTCGCGGCAAATTTTTTTGATTTAAGGCAAAATTTTTTTAAATTTTTTTGGGCGGGCTACCACAATTGCCCATTTAATATGCCGCGGATAACGCATTGCGGGCGGGGGCTGAGGCGCGCCCGCGGCGCGCCTTGGCGGCGCCGCCGCGGGCGGCCAAATTTATTTTTTTATTTTTATTCAAAATACTTGTATATTTCCGCTCAATGATGTATAATTATACCAACTTTACCTTTAGAGGGTCAATTTTATAAATTAAATATGAATAAAAAGGTCGGCGCGGCCAAATATAAAGCCGCTGTCCGAAAAAAAGGAGAATTATGAGAGTTTACAATTTTTCCGCAGGGCCTTCCACCCTGCCCCTTGATGTTCTTAAACAGGCGCAGGAAGAATTTTTGGACTTTGCCGGGACGGGCATGTCCGTGACGGAAATTTCCCACCGCGACAAGGCCTACGAGGCTGTGGTGCGCGAGGCCGAGAGCCTTACGCGCGAACTTCTGAACGTGCCCGACGACTACTGCGTGATATTCGTTCAGGGCGGCGCCTCCACACAGTTTGCCGCCGTGCCCTTAAACCTTATGCACAGCGGCAAGGCCGACTACATAGTGACGGGCAACTTCGCCAAAAAGGCATGGCAGGAGGGTCAGATTTACGGCGAGGCCGTAAAGATAGGCGACTCCTCAGACAAGGTTTACACCTACATACCCGACGTAGATAAGCTTGATTACAGCCCCGACGCCGACTATGTGCACATAACCTCAAACAACACCATATTCGGCACGAGGTACGTCAAGTTCCCTCAGTGCAAGGCTCCGCTTGTAGCCGACATGTCGTCCGAAATATTCTCGCGCGAGGTGGACGTATCCAAGTTCGGCGTAATCTATGCGGGCGCGCAGAAAAACCTTGCCCCCGCGGGCGTGACGATAGTAATTGCCAAGCGCGACCTCATTCAGGACCCCTTAAAGATATGCCCCACCATGCTCAAGTGGAAGGTGCAGGACGAGAACGGCTCGCTGTACAACACGCCCCCCGCGTTCTCCATATACATGGCAAACCTTGTGCTGCGCGATTTAAAGGCAAAGGGCGGCGTAAAGGCCATGAACGAGGTGGACACCTACAAGGCAAACCTGCTGTATGACTTTATAGACAACTCTGCCTTCTACCGCAACGACGTCGTGCCCGAGTTCCGCTCCATTATGAACGTGCCCTTTGTTACGGGCGACAAGGACATGGACGCAAAGTTCGTGGCCGAGGCCAAGCAGAACGGCCTCGTTTCGCTCAAGGGACACCGCCTTGTAGGCGGCATGAGGGCTTCGATATACAACGCCATGCCCGTCGAGGGCGTAAAGGCGCTGATTGAGTTCATGAAGAAATTTGAAATGGAGAACAAGTGACATGAAGGGAATATTAAAGTTAAACGCGATAAGCCACCTTGCAGACCCCATATTTGCAAACTATGAGTACGGCGACGACGTAAAGGACCCCGCGGGCGTGATGGTGCGCTCGGCACAGATGGCCGACTTTGAGACGGGCGAAAATCTTTTGGCCGTGGCCCGTGCGGGCGCGGGCACCAACAACATACCCGTGGCCGAGTACGCTAAAAAGGGCATAGTTGTGTTCAACACCCCCGGCGCCAACGCCAACGCCGTAAAGGAGCTTGTCATCTGCGAGCTGTTTTTGGGCGGCAGAAGAATAACCGACGCCATTGATTGGGTAAAGACCCTCAAGGGCGAGGGCGAAAACGTAGGCAAATTGGTTGAAAAGGGCAAAGGCAAGTTTGTCGGCTGCGAAATTGCCGGCAAGACGCTCGGCGTTATAGGCCTTGGCGCCATAGGAATTATGGTGGCCAACGCCGCTAAGGCTCTCGGCATGAAGGTCATAGGCGCCGACCCCTTCCTCTCCACCCACAACGCGCTCATGCTCGACCCCTCGGTTGAGGTCGTGGCGGACAACGCCGAAATTTATAAGCGGGCGGATTTCATAACCGTGCATGTGCCGCTCACGCCGCAGACCAAGGGAATGTTCAACGAACAGACCCTTTCGGTATGCAGGGACGGTGTAGTAATAATAAACAATTCACGCGGGGAGCTCGTCAACTCTGCCGACATGATAGCAGCTCTTGGGAGCGGCAAGGTTGCAAGGTATATAACCGACTTCCCCACCGCCGACTTAATTGGCGTTGAGGGCGCAATATGCGTGCCCCACCTCGGCGCAAGCACGCCCGAGGCGGAGGACAACTGCGCCGTTATGGCGGCAAAGCAGTTGGTGGACTACATTGAAAACGGCAACATAACCAACTCCGTAAACTATCCCGCCGTGAGCGCTTCGCGCGAGGGCGACGCGCGCATTTGCGTGTGCCACCTCAACAAAGCCAACATGATAGCGCAGTTTGCCGCCGCAGTTTCGGCAAAGGGCATAAACATTGCCAACCTGACCGACAAGGGCAAGGGCGACTACGCCTACGGCATAATCGACATCGAAGGCAGCGCCGACGACGACCTCATTAAAACCATCGAGGCGATAGACGGCGTAATAAGGGTGAGAGTGGTGTAATGGCCTGATATCTGCAGTGAAGTACGCAGCTTCGCCGCGTGTGAAGTAGTGCTGAGCACTGTGAAGTAACAGCTGCGCTTTTGTGAAGTTTTTCCTCCCGCTGTCATCTTGAACACAGCCGAAAGATCCGGTGCGGAACGCACCTTAGCGGGAGGAAAAGTTATGGTAAATATTTCTGCGCGAAGGCGCATAATTTTACCATGCTATAGGCTCCCTTGTGTAAAGGGAGCTGTCGACCGTAGGGAGACTGAGGGATTGTTAATTGAAATTGCTGAACAATCCCCCCTTAATCCCCCCTTTACACAAGGGGGGCTCTGACATTGTATTGCGCCAAAGGCGCACTTTCCCCCTTTGTCATTTCGACCACCGTGGAGAAATCTCGGAGCTGCCATTGTCGCGCTTATCGCGCAGATTTCTCGACTGTCTCGTGTGGCGTAAGGACAACGCCACACTCGGTCACCGTTCGCACGTTGTTAGGTGCTCACTCATTTCGCAAGGCAAAAACAGCACACTGTGCTGTTTCGAGAACACCTTGCTCAACGCTCGAAATGACAATGACAGCGACGGACAAAGGGGGGAATAATATGATTTTTTACCATAACTTGTCTTTTTCTCAAGAAAAAGACAATCATAACGTTGCGCAAGCAACTCATAGCTGTAAACGCGCCGCAACTTAAGTTGCGGCGCTCATAACTTGCTGCGGGCGACGAATGTCGCCCGCAGCAAATTGCCCGTATAAAATTTTCCTTCGTGTGCATAATTATGGTGATACATAATTTTTACGGAGGTTTTATATGGCCAAAAAAAGAAAGGTTAAAAAACTGACAGACGAGCAGTACAACGCGTATATCACTTCGCTCAAGTACGACGCGGCGTCGTACAATGCCGACGGCAGCAGGGTGGTGCCCGACGAATTGGGCGCCGAGGAAGAGGGGCCGGGGCGGGGCGACTGACGGCGACCCGTTTGGATTTTTGGCGAAAAATGTGGGCGGCGCAGGCAAAAATGTCTGCGCCGCCACGCATATATTTACATTAAATATTCATTTGGGCACATATGTGCGCGCATTATATGCGCGGCGGAACACATGTTCCGCCGCGCCCCCATTTTTGCCCCGTTTTGCCATTGAAAGACATATGCATAAAATTTTATGTGTCAAATTTATTAATCAATACATCATAAACCCTTCAGTCACACCTCGCTTACGCTCCGTGTGACAGCTCCCCTTTTTAAAAAAGTGGAGCCTACAATATGGTATTGCGCCTGTGGCGCACTCTCCCCTTTGTCATTTCGACCAACGCGGAGAAATCTCGGAGCTACCATTGTCGCGCTTATTGCGCAGATTTCTCGACAAGTTCGAAATGACAATGGTAGCGACGGACAAAAGGGGAAAAATATTAAATCTTACCATAACTTGGCTTATCCTTTTGCCGACGGGGTAGATACCCCGTCAGATACATTCGGCTACGCTCAGCATGACAAAAGGATAAGCCAATCATAACGTTGCACACATGGTGTGCAACTCTAAACTGTAAACGCGCTGCGCCACAGCGCGGCGCTCATAACTTGCGGCAGTGCTTTTACACTGCCGCACTGACAGCAACGGGCAAACTTCACAGCAGAATACATATCACCCCGCCCTTGCCCTCGTTGACGATGCGGGTTATTGCCTTGCGGAGCTTTAAGCGGGTGTCCTCCTGCATGCCGTTGACCTTGCCGGCAAGCCCCTCCTCCACCATTCCTATGAGCGACTTGCCGAAGAGATTTGTGTTCCACATGGCCTGCGGGTCCTTTTCAAAGCCGCTCATGATCTCCCCCACCATCGCCTCGGACTGAGAGGCGGCACCCATTATGGGATTGACCTCGCCGCAGACATCCACCTTTACTATGTGGTAGCTCGGGGCGGTGGCCTTGAGCTTTACTCCCACGTTGGAGCCCTGACGAACGACTGAGGGCTTTTCGAGGCTTAAATCTTCGCCCGTGGGCTGAACAATGCCGTAGCCCGTGACGCGGGCGCACTCCAAGGCGTCCTTTACCTTGTCGTAATTTTTGCGCGCCTGCGCGGCGCCCACCACGAAGGACATCAAAGAACTTTCGTCCGATATGCGCTCGCCGGCAGTTTCGGACAGCATGTCGAAGAACGCATCGTCCTTTATTTTTGCAGTGACCGTCACGGTGCCGTCGGCGGGGGAAATGTCCACCTCGGTTTCGGGCTGCCAACATGTGCTTTCATTGAGCAGCTGACTGAAGGCCTGACAGTCCTCGAGGCAGTTGACCTTGGCGGCGCACGACCGCACGCGCTCTATAAGCTCCGACACAGCCGAATTTGTTGCGGGGAGCGAACGCACCCACGCGGGAATTTTGACGTTTATTGTGCAAACGGGGAACAAAAACAGCAGTTTGCGCATTATTTTGTCGAGCTCTGACGGGGTAAGTTGCTCCGCAGACTCAACGACGGCGCAGGGCAGCCCGCGCTTTATGAGGGGCGAAGCCGCCTCCTCCCCCACTGCCACCGCGGCGCGGCAGTTTTCACAGCCGTCGCAGAAGGTGACGGGGCAGTCCTCCCCGCCGAATATTTCAGACAGAGCGCCGTTGAAGGCCTGCGCGCGCGGCTGCCCGTCCGCACAGACAACTCCTATGACCGCCCTTCCGCCGCACCTCGACGCAATATCGTAATAAACACTGTCGTTTGGCATAAATTTCCTCCAAGTCTTTATGCTATAACATATTTGCCCCGCCCCCGAATTATGCAAAAAAATTGCCGCGCCCGCCGTTAACTCACGGCGGGTGCAGCGATTTAAGGGAATTCCTGAAAGATATGTAAAATAAATATTAGCACCACAATGTCATACTGAGCGACGAACGAGGCGTTTCATAGCAATGTGGACATCCACATTGCGTGCCGAAGTGAGAAGAGCGAGCACCTAACAATGTGCGAGCGGTGACTGAGCGTGGCGTTGTCCTTACGCCACACGAGACGCAGGGTGAAACCCTGCGTAGTCGAATATATCTAGCCGGGTCATAAACAAACAAGATCTTTCGACTGCGCACGTCGGGCAGAAAAGCCCTCCGTGCTTCGCTCAAGATGACAGGGGAGAGCGATAATTAAACGCCTTTCATCAACTCACCAATTTAAAAACAAGCCTTGAAAATTACCTGCACTCGGTGGTGAAGCGGTAGAACTCGTCCACTTCTTCCTGCGTTTTGAAGTTGGCAACGAACATTCTGTCGCCCATGGCGCCCGACAGCGCCTTGGCAACGCGCTGACAAATTTTCATCGCTCTGCCGTAGCGCGCAAGCACTTCGCCGTCGCCGTGGATATAGGGCTTGCCGTCGCGGCGGCCGACGAACGCGCAGTAGAACCGCTCGCCCGTGCCCTTGGAGGACGAGTCGAAAGCCACCATATCCGCCCAAATTTTGTAGACGTCGGTCGAATTTGCGTAGTTCATCATCTCGGGAGAGATGCCGCCCGAGGGACGCATGTTGACCTCTAAAGCGACCACTTCGCCCTTTTTGCCTATATGTTGGTCGCAGTTGAGCCTGAAAAATTCAAAGTGGATGAAGCGCGACTTTACCCCGAAGGCCTTGAGCGCCCTGCGGCCTGCATCGCGCACGTCGTCGAAGGGTTTATTTACTATGTAAAACATGGAGCTGTCGCCCGTGTTGACCACGTCCATGAGAGAGCCCAAGGTGACGTTGCCCGTCTCGAAGATGGGCTCGCCCTTGGAGTTGACAATTGCGTCGTAGGAGTTGACGGTGGCGTCGATATACTCCTCCATTATATAGCTTATGGGCATCTTTGTGGCAAAAAAGCGTTCGAGGTCGCTGTCCGAGCTCAGCCTGTGGGTGTCGCTTGCGCCCACGCCGTTATCGGGCTTGGCGATTACGGGATAGCCCACTTCTGCAATGAACTTTTTGCAGGCCGCAGGGGAAGTTACCAAACAGTAGCGCGCCGTCTTTATGCCCGCTTTTTTGTAGCAGGCCTTCATGGCGGACTTGAGCTTGACGCTCTTCATGTCGCCGTCCTTGAAGCCTGTGGTTATGTTGAATTCAGTGCGCAGATGGGCGTCGCGCTCAAGCCAATATTCGTTGTTGCTCTCAAGCCAATCTATCTTGCCGTAACGGAAGGTGTAGAAGGCGACGGCGCGGAATACCTCGTCGTAATTTGCAAGGTCGGACACCTTGTAATATTCCGTCAGACTGCTCTTGAGTTCGGGCAGCAGGTTGAAGTAGTCACAGTCGCCTATGCCGAGCACGTTGAAGCCGTTGTCCTTTAAGTGACGGCAGAAATGCCAATAATTTTCGGGAAAGTTGGGTGAGATAAATATAAAGTTTTTCATTTGTTCTCCTTAGTAAGGGTAGCGAATAGCAAGACGAGTCTTGCGTGAAATGCACTCCGTGCGTGAAATGCGCCAAACGCCCGATATGCAAATCAATCTACGCCAATGGCGCGTGAAATGCAACATAAATGTTGCGTTGAGGCAGACGATAATTATTTTATATTTTTTTACCTCAACGCGCGGCATGGGCGCGCATTTCACAGACGCAAGGCGTCTATTTCACAACGCTTTAGCGGTATTTCACACACGGCATCGCCGTGTATTTCACTCCTTACCCCTAAATGTGTTCAGTCATGAATTCGGCGATGTCCGCCATGACCTGAGGGGCACAGTCCTCGTTTAAAATTTCGTGGCGGGCGCCCGAATATATGGTCATCTCCACGTCGTCCAAGCCCGCGGCGTTGTATTTGTTGTACAACTTTACAACGCCCTTTGAGTAGGAACCGACGGGGTCGTCGCTGCCGGCGACGAGAAGGACAGGCAGGTTTTTGGGAGTATTCTTTATTGTTGAATGCCTGCAAGCCTGACCTACTATTGAAAAGAGCGTCTTGAAGCCGCCGCAGGTAAAGGTTACGCCGCACAGCTCGTCCGCCATGTAGTTATCCACATTGGCCCTGTTTACGCTCAGCCAATCGTAGGGCGTGCGCCTTTGAGTTTTTTTGTTATAGGAGCCGAAGGCAAGCTTATCTATGAAGGGTGAGCGGTGCTTCCACCCCCTGAAGAGCGCCACGAGCGACGCGGCCGCCCTGCCGAAGCCCGTCAGGGCGGCGGGTTGAAAGCCCGTGCCCATGATTATTGCGCCCGCAAATTGGTTGCCGCAGTCGGCAATGCATTTTCTTGCAAAGAATGAGCCCATGGAGTGCCCCATTATAAAGAAAGGGAGCGAACCTGTCTCCTCACGCACGGTCTGCGTGAGGCGGCGGATGTCCTTTAACACTGTGGCGGAGCCGTCGCCACCGTCAAAGTAGCCAAGCTCCCTTGCGGAGAGCACGGACTTGCCGTGCCCGAGGTGGTCCTCCGCAAAGACGAGAAAGCCGCGCGAGGCGAGATATTCTGCAAGGGGCGCATAGCGCAGGGCGTATTCGGCCATGCCGTGGATTATCTGCACCGCGGCGCGGATTGCCCCTTGGGGGCGCCATATGTAGGCGTGAATTGTAGTTTTTTTATCTGAAGAAGGATATGTTATTTCCTGATACATAGGCAAAGTTAGAGGACGAGTAAAAATATTATAGGGACGTGTGCAGGCACCTCTTGCCCCCCTTGTGTAAAGGGGAGACGGTTTGGGATATCCAAACCGAGGGGGGATTGTAGGCGCGTAAGCGCCGTAAAAATTAAAGAATAAACAATCCCTCAGGCGCGTCCGCGCCAGCTCCCTTTACACAAGGGAGCCATGCGCAGTTTTCAATTCATGCACTTAAAAAGTGCAACTCACTTCTTCCCCTTCAGCATGGCCCTTAAACGCGATATATTGTCGGGCGAAAGGGGAACTTCGCCCCGCTCTATCTGTTCGGCGAGGGTCAGAACCGCCTGCGTTGCAGGGACGGCCATGCCCGCCCTTTGGGCGTGTTCGGCGACGACGCCGCTGACAAAGTCGATGTCGCACTTTTTGCCCGCGGCGAGGTCGAAATACATGCCCGAGACGAGGTTTTTGTGCTTTTTCATGGCGACGGGGATTATAAGAAAGGACAGCACCCTCTTGAACGCCCCGTTGTAGTTGAGCCATTTTACGGGGTCGTGCCCCTGAATTTTGGCGGGAGTGACTCCGCTTGCCAAGGCACAATCTATGCCCTCCTTCAGGAGGCGCTGTGCAAGGGCGCGGCTGTTTGCGCCACTTGCAATTTTGCCGAAGGTGAGCGACGTGACCGCCGACAGGGAAGAAAATGCAGAGTTGACAATGAGCTTTGACCAACGGGCGCCCAAAAAGTTTTCAAGCGCCTCCACCCTGCCCGCACATTCAAGATAGGGAATGAACAGGTTTACCTTGTCATTTTTGCCGAAGGGCGAGCCGATGGACATTGTCATGGCGTCGAGCGAGGAGGTGAGCATGACCTGCCCGGGCTGAACGAAGGTTGCACCCCATGATATGGCGCAGCCAACGGTGTTTTGCTCCCCCGCAACTGCCGCCACGGAAGGTTCGGGCAGGCCGTTTTGGGTGGTGCATATGGCGCCGCCCTCCGCAAGGTAGTCCATCAAAAAGGAGACAACCTCGGAGTTGAAGCGCTGTTTGGTCATTAAAAATATTAAATCGTACCTGCCCGTCATCTGTTCGGGCAGAAGGGCGGTCACCCTTTGGGTGAAGCCGCCGCCCTCCGCAAACATCACCTGTGCGCCCTTTGCATTGAGCGCGGCGACGTGCTGACGGTTGCGGGTTATTAAATCTATCTGTTTGCCTGCGCGGGCTATGTATGCGCCGAGCACTGTGCCCATTGCGCCCGCGCCGTAGATACATGCGCGCATATCAGTACCTCTCACCGACGATATAGCCGAAGGCGAGCTTGGCCATGGCCTTATAGGCCTCCTCAGAGGGGTGAAGATGGTCGCCGCTGTCGAAGCCTTCGGCAAAGGCAGAAGGGTCGCTGTGCGAGCGGATGGCCTCGTCAAAGTCGATACACCCCTTGATATTGTCAAGCGAGCGCGCCCAATCGTTGAAGGCGGTGCGCAGTTCTTCGCGGAAGGGGGCGTATGTGCGCCAACCCTTTATGGGAAGAAGGGTGCCTATGTAGACATCAAGCCCGTACTTTTTGGCGATTGAAAGGTACTCCCCTATTCCCTCTTCAAGCTGACCTGCGGTGGGCAGATCGCTCATGGGACGGAAGGGGTTTATGTCCGTGCCGACGGGGTGGATTATGTCGTTTATGCCCTGCTGTATGATTACAGTATCCGCCCCGCTGACGGTGGAAATTTCGCGCTCGAAGCGGTGGTGGCCGGAGAGTCCGTAACTTTCGTAAGTGATGCAGTTGTATTCGCGCAGCACCCTTGTGCCGCTTGCCGCCCTGCGCACGATAGCCGTGCAGTTGTAGGGGTCGTTCATGCACTCGAGCGCGAGGTAGTCGGCCCAACTCTGCGCCGTTATGGAGTCGCCGTAGAGTATTACGGCGCGCTTGTCGTCGTCGGTGTATAAGTCAAGCCCGCAGAAGAAATAGAAGGTGCTGAGCGTGCGCGTCCTGTTGAGGGGCAGCACCTGCGAAAAGGTGCAGTCTCCCACGGAGAAGAAGCCCTTTGAAAGGGGGCCGACCGTCACTACGCCCGTGCGCATGAGAGTGAAGTCGGCAAGGTATATGCTGACCGCAAGCACGCCCTTGGGCTTTATGCGGAAGATGATTTCGTCGGAGAATACCTCCTCCCCTGCCTGAATGGTTACGCTCTCCTCCCCGCCGAAGGTGACGAGGCGGGCGTTGTGCAGACTTATTTCCCTGTCGCCCATGGCGCGGGCGAGAGTTACGCGGGAGAGGGTCACGGGCTCCGTGCCGCAGAAGTTGGAAAAGTGCAGGCGCACCTTTTCGCCGCCGATGGCGCAGGTGACGGGGTAACGGAGGGTTATGTCCTTTGCGTAAGTTTCAGGTTTATGTTCGGTTATCGAGGGGGCGTTGCCCCAAACGGTCACCCATTTCATAAAAACTCCTTTCGCTCCCTCCGATGTGCGGCCGAGCGGCTATCTTTTAAAAATTATTTTGCGTATGCCCTTTAAAAAGTGGCCGTTGCAGGCCTCCAAAAAGCCCTCCACCTGAATGGATTTGTAGTTCATAAAGAGCAGAATGAACCTTATGGGCAGGTGATTCATGGAGTTTGCCAAGAGCTCGTCCTTGGAGCGGGAATATATGCGCGATATGAGCGCGAACAGCCCCGCAACGAAGCCCTTGCAGTATTTTAAATCGTAAATTTCGGTCATGAGGTCGGCAGTGAGGTCGCCCTTTTTGAGCTGCCGCTTGGGCTGCTCGGGGGATATGCGGCAGGCAAAGTATTCGCCGTAGCTCTGCGGCGGCCTGTCGGCCGTGACGGCGCCGCCCCTGCCGACGATTGTATGGAAGAACATGCTGCGGCTGTTTTCGCCCAAACTTACGAGGTATGTACCCCCTTCGCTCCAACATGCGCCGCGGGCGTTCCACACCCTGAAGGTGTATTCGTCGAAGGGAATGAACACGCGCTCGCTTTGCCCCGCCTGCAGAAAGACCTTTTTGAAGCCCTTGAGCTCCGCGGGGGAGCGCTCAAGTTCGGGGCGTGGCGCCTTGACATACATCTGCACCACCGTTGCTCCATCGCGGCTGCCCGTGTTGGTTACGGTGACGGCCACGCCGTCCCTTTGAGCCTTGGCGTCGGTATAGGAAAAGGTCGTATATGAGAGCCCGTAGCCGAAGGGGTATTTTACGGGAACTTCGAGGGCGTTGTAGTACTTATAGCCCACATATATGCCCTCGGCATAGTCCATTTTGTAGGGATACTTGTTGTAAATTTCGTGGCAGGACACGTCCTCCTCTTTGAGAGGGAAGGTCTCGGCAAGCCTGCCTGAGGGGTTGATTTCGCCCGTCAGCGCCTTGACGACGGCCCCGCCGCCGCTCTGCCCCGAAAGGTAGGCGTGAATGACGGCGCTGCACTTTTCGTCCCAATTCATGTCCACCACGCCGCCGCAGGAGAGCACGGCGACAATCTTTTTGCCGAGCGCCGACAGCGCGTTCAACAGGTTGAGCTGATTTTCGGGCAAACTTAAATGCGTGCGGTCGGCACTTTCAAGCTCCATGCCCTCGGGCAGGCCGAGGCACAAAACTATCGTGTCCGCCCTTTCGGCAAGTTTGAGCGCGCGATTCAAAAGTTTTTGATTTTCTTCGCCCTTGCGCTTGAAGCCCTGTTCAAAGCCTATAAAATTGAGGGGGGATTTGCCCATTGCCCCCAATATATTGTCGACAAAAGTGGGGTTGACGAGTGACGAGCCCGCGCCCTGATAGCGCGGCGTGCGGGCAAAGTCGCCGATGAGCGCCACGCGCTCGCTAAAGCTCAAGGGCAGGGCGCCGCCGTCGTTTTTGAGGAGTACGAGGCTGTTTTCTGCACAGCGGCGGGCAAAGCTTGAGTGGGCGAACCAATCGACGTCCTTTACCGCGGCCGAGCGCACCGCGCGCGAAAACGAAAGCTGACGGTAAATGCTCTCGTCGACCAAATTTTCGTCCAAACGGCCGTCCATCACGGCCTCCTCAACTTCCTTTGCCGAGAAGTAGCAGCGGGGCATCTCCAAATCGACCCCCGCCTTTACCGAGGCGACCTTGTCGTAGGTGCCGCCCCAATCGGAGACGACGAGGCCGTCAAAGCCCCACTCGGTGCGCAAAATGTCGGTTACGAGCCTCTTGCTTGAATTGCAGTACTCGCCGTTGACCTTGTTGTATGCCGTCATTACGGCGGCGGGCCTGCCCTCCTTTACGGCAATTTCAAAGCCGGTGAGGTATGTTTCGCGCAGCGTCTGCTCGTCGACGCGGCAGTCGTAGACCATGCGAGCGCGCTCGCGCGAATTGACGGCAAAGTGCTTTATGCACGAAGCCGTGCCGTTGGCCTGAATGCCCCGCACATATGCCGCGGCGAGCTTGCCGGAGAGATAGGGATCCTCTGAAAAGTACTCAAAGTTTCTGCCGCACTTGGGGCTGCGCTTGACATTCAGCCCGGGGCCGAGCACCATGGAGACGCCCATATACGCCGCCTCGGCGCCGAGATGACGGCCGAGCTCTTCGCCAAGCTCGGTATCCCAACTGCATGCCATTGCCGCCGCCGTGGGGAAGCAGGTTGAAGGACACGAAGTGCCGAGGCCGAGATGGTTGGGCATTTTGTCCTGCACCCTGAGGCCGTGGGGGCCGTCTGAAAGGGTGACCGCCTCCATGCCTACCTCTTCACATTCGGCGGACTGCCAAAAGGCTGAGCCCGTTAAAAGCTTTGCCTTTTTATGTATTGATAATTTTTGAATGTTCTGTCTGTCGTTCATAGGTAGGGAATTTTTCTTATATGCGGCATTATACCACTATTTTAGGTTGATTGCAACATATTGCCACGCATTTGACGCATGAAAATTTACCGCAATATCCCTCTCTCCGTCATTTCGACCGAAGTGAGCGGTAGCGAACGAAGTGGAGAAATCTAACTGTAAAGTCCGTTCTTGTAAAAAAATATATTTGCAATAATATCGACCGAATATTACTGTCAGATTTCTCGACAAGCTCGAAATGACATACTATATTTTTCGACCGTTTGCCGCAATTTGCAGAAACGGACAGCGGGGCGGGCACGAAAGTGCCCGCCCCGCTGCCGCACAATTTTATTCTTTGCACCATTCGGAGGGTATGTGTTATTTAAACGGCGTGCACGGCCGCGGCGACTTCGGTTAAAAAGCTGCGCAGCGGCTCATCCGCCTTGGAGCCGTATTGTTCAATGATTTTAACTATGGCGGAGCCCATTATGGCGCCGTTGCACTTTGAAGCCATTTCGCCCGCCTGAACGGGGGTGGAAATGCCGAAGCCCACGCAGACGGGGGTGTCGGTCACCTCCCTTATGCGCGCATAGACGGAGGATATGTCGGCATCAAACTTTTGCCTCATGCCCGTTACGCCCATCGACGAGACGAGGTAAATAAAGCCCTGACTGTCCGCGCACACCTTTTTTATGCGCTCCTCGGAGGTGGGGGCAACCATGTCTATGACGGTTATGCCGTAATTTAACGCCACCTCCTTTACCTCCCCGCTCTCCTCAAAGGGGATATCGGGGATTATTACACCCGAAACGCCCGCCTGACGGCAGCGCGCAAAGAAACGGGCATAGCCGTAGAAGTAGACGGGGTTGGCGTAGGTCATGAAGAGAAAAGGCACCTTTTTTTGTATGCCCTCCACCATTTCGAAGATGGCGCCGAGGTTGACGCCGCCCGACAGGGCGCGGACGTCGGCATTCTGAATGACGGGGCCTTCGGCTATGGGGTCGGAGAAGGGTATGCCCACCTCGATTATATCCACGCCGCTGTCCTGCATAATTTCAAGATATCTCTTTGTGTCTGCAAGGGTGGGGTCGCCCGCGGTTATGAACCCGACGAACGCCTTTTTGCCGCCCTCAAACGCCTTTGAAATTTCAATCATATATGTCGCTCCCCCTGTATCTTGCTATTGCGGCGACGTCCTTGTCGCCCCTGCCCGAAAGGCAGACTATTATGTTGTCCTCTTTTTTAAACTCCCTTGCCACCTTTACGGCATATGCCACGGCGTGTGCGCTCTCTATGGCGGGGATTATGCCCTCGGTCTTGGAGAGCAGTTCGAAGGCGTCGACCGCCTCGTCGTCGGTGACGGGAACGTATTCGGCGCGGTCTATGTCGTGGAGATAGGCGTGCTCGGGGCCGACGCCGGGGTAGTCCAACCCCGCGGATATGGAGTAGACGGGGGCGATCTGCCCGTGGCTGTCCTGACAGAAGAGCGAGAACATGCCGTGGAAGATGCCCGGCTTGCCCGTGGCTATTGTGGCGGCGGTTTCAAAGGTGTCCACGCCGCGGCCTGCGGCCTCGCACCCGATGAGGCGGACGGACTTGTCGCCTATGAAGTGATAGAAGGCGCCTATGGCGTTGGAGCCGCCGCCCACGCAGGCGACGACTGCGGAGGGAAGTTTGCCCTCCTTTTTTAAAATCTGCCCGCGCGCCTCCTTGGAGATGACCGCCTGAAAGTCCCTGACCATTGTGGGGAAGGGGTGGGGACCCATTACAGAGCCGAGGCAATAGTGCGTGTCGCTGACGCGGTTGGTCCACTCCCTCATGCACTCGTTGACGGCATCCTTTAAAGTTGCCGTGCCCGAGGTGACGGGGTGAACCTTGGCGCCGAGGAGCTTCATGCGGTAGACGTTTAAGGCCTGCCGCTTTGTGTCCTCCTCGCCCATATAAATTTCGCACTCCATGCCGAGCAGCGCCGCCGCCGTGGCGGTTGCCACGCCGTGCTGACCTGCGCCCGTTTCGGCAATGAGGCGGGTTTTGCCCATCTTTTTTGCAAGCAGCGCCTGACCGAGGGCGTTGTTTATTTTGTGCGCGCCCGTGTGGTTCAAATCTTCGCGCTTCAAATAAATTTTGCAGCCGCCCACGCGTTCGGTCAAATTTTTGGCGAAGTACAGGCGCGAGGGCCTGCCCGCGTATTCGTCCAAGAGATATTCAAGTTCGGCGTTGAACTGACCGTCGGCGGAATATTTTTTGTATGCCGCCTCAAGCTCCTCGATGGCGTGCATTAAGGTTTCGGGCACATATTGCCCGCCGAACTGACCGAATCTTCCCTTTTTGCTCATATCATTCATAGTTGTCGCACTCCCTTACGTTTGCAATGAACTGACTTATTTTTGCGGCGTCCTTTTTGTTCTCCGTCTCCACCCCGCCGGAGGTATCCACCCCCCACGGGCGAACGGCGGAGAGCGCCGCCCTTACGTTCTGCGGGGTCAGTCCGCCCGCAAGTATTATCCGTTTATCAATTTGCCCGTACCTGCGCCACGGCACGCTCTTGCCCGTGCCGCCGCGGGCGACCCTGTCGTATGCGTCCAAGAGGACGATGTCGCACTCATCGGGATAGGGCATTACGGTATCCCCCGCCACGCCGACGGACTTTATGACCGTGACGGGCGAAAGTTCCTTTAAGCGGCGTATATACTCCCCGTCCTCGTCGCCGTGCAGCTGAACTACATCTATGACCCCCTCCATGACGAGCGAGGCGATGAAGTTCACATCGTCGTTGACGAACACGCCCACCCTCTCTATCTTTGGGGAGAGCAGCGCGGCGCACTCCCTTACGAACCCGGCGGTCACGCTGCGCTTGAAGCCCGCCGTCATGATAAACCCGACATAGTCGGGGGTCAACGCATTGAGTTGGGGGATTATGTCGGCGCTTGTGATGCCGCAAATCTTTACTTTATACATGTCAGTTGCCTTAAAGTTTGCCTGCGGTCTTGCGACCTCATCAGGTACTCGCCCACGAGCACCGCGTCGGCGCCCGCCGCGCGCTGTGCGGCGGCGTCCTCCACGCTCATTACGCCCGATTCGCTGACGAATATGTTAGACTTATCCACAAGTTTGCGGTAGCGCGCCGCCCTGCCCGCGTCCACCGAAAAGTCGGCGAGATTGCGGTTGTTTATTCCTATAATCTTTGCGCCCATGCTTTGGGCGCGCTCAATCTGCTCCTCGTTGCGGCACTCAAACAGCGCCTCAAGCCCCAAACTGCGGGCGGTTTCGAACAGCTTGCGCGCTTCGTACGGCGCCAACGCCGTCATGATGAGCAGTATGCAGTCCGCCCCGAGCAATGCGCTCTCGTACACCTGATACTCAGTGAGGATGAAGTCCTTCCTGAGCATGGGGACTGACACCTGAGCGCGGATGTCGCCAAAAATTTTGTCCGAGCCGAGGAAGTACTTGGGCTCCGTCAGGCAGGATATCGCCGCCGCGCCGCCTTCGGCATAGTCGCGGGCGATTGCAAGATAGTTGAACTGTTCGTCTATGACGCCCTTTGAGGGACTTGCCTTTTTGACCTCAGCAATGACCTTTAAATGTTCGCCCCTGAGTGCGTTTGCAAAGGCATATCCCCGCCCCTTTGCGGCGAGCGCCTGCCTTTTGACCTCTTCAAGGGGCACTGTTTTCATCTTGTCCTCCACCCGTGAGAGGGTGCAGGAGCAAATTTCCTTTAAAATGCCTTTCATGCGTTGGTCGCCCTTACAAAGTTGTTGAATACGCCGTACGCCGCGCCGCTGTCCAAGAGGCTGCCGGCATATTTTGCGCCTTCGCGCAGGTCCTTGGCCCTGCCCGCAAGGTAGAAGCACACGGCGGAGTTGGCAATCACCGCGTCGCGGTAGGCGCTGCGTTCGCCCTGAAGAATGCTCAGCATTATCTTAGCGTTTTCGTCCGGTTCGCCCCCGACTATGTCGCCCTTTTCAATGGGGTCGAGCCCGAAATCTTCGGGGGAAAGATAATATTCGCGCTCTCTTCCGTCGATAATTTCGCAGCAGTAAGTTCTGTCTGATAGGGAGACTTCGTCCAATGTGTCGCAGCCGTAGACGGCAATGACCCGCCTTGTGCCTAGGCGGCTCAACACGCGCGCGAGGGGCACGACCATATCCTTTGAGTACACGCCCAAAAGCTGCATGTTTGCCCGCGCGGGATTGGCGAGGGGGCCCAAAATGTTGAACATGGTGCGGACGCCGAGGGCGCTGCGCACGGGGGCGGCGTACTTCATGGCGGGGTGGTAGACCTGCGCGTGCAGGAACATGAAGTTGCACTTATCCATGACCTCGCCCGCCTTTGAGGGGTCGACCTTTAATTTTGCGCCGAGGGCGGTGAGCACGTCTGCCGCGCCGCACTTTGAGGACACGCTGCGGTTGCCGTGCTTTGCCACCTTTACCCCGCCCGCGGCCACCACAAAGGAGGCGCAGGTGGAGAGGTTGAACGAGCACGACTTGTCGCCGCCCGTGCCGACTATGTCCATGCTGTCTGACGTTACAGAGCAGGGCAGGGCGACCTCGCGCATGACCTGCGCAGAGGCGGCTATCTCCTCCACCGTTTCGCCCTTTAAGCGGAGGGCGGTGAGGTAACCCGCCACCTGAGCTTCGTCGGCAGCGCCCGTCATTATCTCCTTCATGCTGTCGGCGGCCTCCTGATATGTCAGCGATTTGCCGTCGTCTATCATCTTTTTAATGGCGTCCTGTATCATATTTACACCTCTTCTATGTTCAAAAAATTGGATATTATGCGCTTTCCGCATTGGGTAAGAACCGATTCGGGGTGAAATTGCACCCCATATATGCTGTAGTTAACGTGTTGCACCGCCATAATTTCGCCGTCGGCCGTCCGCGCCGTCACCTTTAATGCCGGCGGCAGATTGTCGCACGCAAGCGAGTGATAGCGCGCCACCTTTATCTCCTTGGGAAGCCCTGCAAACAGCGGGCAGCTGTCATCTAAATATGCCGTGTCCGCCTTGCCGTGCATGAGCCTTTTGGCGTAGGTCACTCTGCCGCCGAAGGCGCTGCATATTCCCTGATGCCCGAGGCAGACGCCCAAAACTGCCGCCCTGCCGGCGAAGTGAAGGGGCACTTTGCAGGTTATTCCCGCATCCTCGGGCCGCCCGGGGCCGGGGGAAATTATTATGTGCGTGGGCGAAAACTGCTTCTCAAGCTCGCCGCAGGTGTACCCGTCGTTCTTCACGACGGTGACATCGGGGGCAAATTCGCCGACGTACTGATATAAATTGTAAGAAAATGAGTCGTAATTGTCGACTATTATCACCTTTTTCATAGTTTATCCTGTGCGCTCGCCACAATTGCTTCGCGCATGGCTGCAGATTTATTGACCGTCTCCATAAATTCGCTCTCGGGGCGGCTGTCCGCCACAATTCCGCCGCCGGCACGCACCGTGACGGTATCGTTGAACTTGGCGGCTGTGCGAATGGCTATGCAGAAGTCGCCGTCGCCGTTGAAGGAGATGTAACCGACTGCCCCGCCGTACACGCCGCGGACGTTGCCCTCCTCAAGCTCAGCGATGATCCCCATCGCCCTGCGCTTGGGCGCGCCCGAGAGGGTGCCCGCCGGGAGGGTGGCGGCGAGGGCGTCGAGCACGTCCCTGCCCTCCTCAACCTCGCCGACGACGGCGGAGGTTATGTGCATTATGTGCGAAAAGCGGTAGATTTTTTTGTAGTCCTCCACCCTTACGCTGCCGAATTTGCAGATTTTTCCGAGGTCGTTGCGGCCGAGGTCGACGAGCATGTTGTGCTCCGCCACCTCCTTTTCGTCCGAAAGAAGGTCAGCCTCCATCGCCCTGTCCTCCTCGTCCGTTCTGCCCCTCGGGCGGGTGCCCGCTATGGGGAAGGTCGCCGCCCTGCCGTCCGACAGCTTTACAAGCGTTTCGGGCGAGGCGCCGGCAAGCTCTGTCTCTCCCATCGACATATATATCATATACGGCGAGGGATTGGTGGTGCGGAGCTGACGGTAGGCGTTTAAAAGGCTGCCTTCAAGCTGCGCCGTCCACACGTTGGAGGGCACGCATTGGAAGATTTCGCCCTCGCGTATGGCAAGCTTTGCCTGCTCCACCTTTGCCATGTACTGCTCGCGGCTGAACGCCATCTTGAAGGGGGTCAAAAGCTTTGCGCCCGCCCTCGGCCGCGCCCCGCCGTTTGAAATTATGCTGTGCATGTCGGCGATGTCCGCCACCGCCCTTTGGTACTCCGCCGCGCCGACCGAGCCGAGGTCGACATTGACTATGGCGTAGACCTTTTGGCTGAAGTTGTCGTAGGCGATTACCTTGTCGAAGAGCATAAGCCTGCAGTCGCCGAAGTCGCCCGAGGGAAGGAAGTCAGCCTTTTCGTAGTACTTGTAATATTCGTACGAAAAGTAGCCAACAAGCCCGCCCGTGAAGGGCGGAAGCCCCTCAATTTTGGGAGTGCGGCACTTGCCGAGCAGTTTGCGTATCTCTCCGTTGGGGTCGCGCGTTGAAAGAGTGCGCGTCTTGCCGTCGCGGGCGACGGTCAGCTGTCCGTCGCGGAGGAAAATTTCGGCCACGGGGCCGAAGCCTATAAAGGAGTAGCGCGCCACCTTTTCGCCGCCCTCTATCGATTCGAAAAGAAAGCAGTTTTTAAAGCGCTCCTTTACGGCGCTTACAACCTGAATGGGAGTTGCAAGGTCGGCAAAGGTCTGCGCATACAGCGACGCCCTGCCGTAGCCTTTAGCCCTCAGACTATTGAGTTGTTCAAGCGTGTAGTTGACTTTCATATAAGTATTATGTGTTGAATGAGATGCGAAGCTTATAATAAGTGAATAAATCATAACTACGCGTTCAACGCGTAGTTTGCACTAGCCCTGTAAGGGCATGGTACCGGCTGTGCTATTCGCAC